>NZ_FXLV01000119.1 GCF_900180345.1 Bathymodiolus heckerae thiotrophic gill symbiont | reverse complement strand
CAACTTGATAATCACCGTTTTTTTCCATATGGACAATAGTTGTATTGTGTGGATATTTTTGTGCCAGATTTCGTTCATTTTTTAACAAGGTTGGATCGTTTTCTATTGTTACAATAACTTGGTACTTATATCCTGCAAATGGATCTGTGCTGCCCATACTTACCTCGGGTTGTCTCCATTTTTCAAGTTTCGTTTGAGACTCCTTAGCCACTTGAATGTCCCACTCTGTAACCAATCTATAATGTTCTGCCCATTCGCTTATCTCAGAATTTCCCCTTGAAAGTTCTAAGAATTGATCATGCACCTCCTTTAATACTTCAATCTTTTTACCAACTTCCAATGATTGAGCTTTCTCGTATTGCTCATTTAAAGATACTTTAAGTATTTCTTGCCTTTCGAATTTAGAAGTATATTCTTCCAAAGAAGAATATATCTTATTTAATTCTGTTGAAATTTCTGAACTTGGGTTTCTTGACAAATGCGCATAAAGATCTAATCTAACTGACTCCAACTTATCAAGAGAAAGTTCTAATCCATTTCTTTGTATTTCACGTAAAGCATCAAGAGTGCTAACTAAAATATCGCGATGTTCACTTTGCTTACTAGATTTAAAATCTTTATTTTCAAGCAGGCTTTCTATTGCCCTTATTTGATCATCAAGGTCATCATTTAATGGATTTTCTAAAATATCGCTATAACGCTTAACCGTCTCAGTTTTTTGGGCAATCTCCCCTTTGTCGTTATCCCAACTGTAAATCGTTTTAGTGCCGTCTGTCGTCATGGTCTTAGTGCCGTCATCATTCACTTGAACT
>NZ_FXLV01000118.1 GCF_900180345.1 Bathymodiolus heckerae thiotrophic gill symbiont | reverse complement strand
TGGATATTTTTTTGCCAGGCGTTGTTCAACGATTAACAAGACATTAGTTTGATCATTTCCTACTGTTACAACAACTTGATGCTTACACCCTGTAAATGGATCTGTGCTGTCCATAGCTATCACAGGTTGCCTCCATTCGCTAAGTTTTTCTTGAGACCTTTTAGCCCTTCGAATGCGCCGTTCTATATATAATCTATCTTTTTTCGCCCATAAATTCATGTCAGGCTCCCCCCTTAATGTCTTTGAGAGCTGATTGTGAATATCCTCTAATTTTTCAATCTTTCTGTCAACTCCCAATAATTCGGCTTTGTCGCATTCTTCATATAGAGAAGATTGAAGTGTTCTATACATTTGGATTTTAGAAGTATACTTTTCTAAAGAAGAATATATCTTGTTTAATCCTGTTGGAATTTCTGAACCTGAGTTTCTTTCTAAATGTGTATAAAAATTTGATCTAGCTTGCTCTAACACATCAAAAGAGTTGTTCCATTTACCTCTTTGTGCTTCACGCAAAGTATCAAGAGTGCTGGCTAAAATATCACGATGTTCACTAGATTGGAACTCTTCGCTACCAAGCAACTTTTCTATTTCCTTTATTTGATCATCAAGCTCACTTAATGGATTTTCTAGACTATCACTATAGCGCTTAACCGTCTCAGTTTTTTGGGCAATCTCCCCTTTGTCGTTATCCCAACTGTAAATCGTTTTAGTTCCGTCTGTCGTCATGGTCTTAGTGCCGTCATCATTCACTTGAACTTGCCCTGTCCTGCCAGTAATTTCTGTGTGCTGTAGGGCTGGTATGTCGTTATAAGCAATATAGGCAAAGTCTCGAGTTAAAC
>NZ_FXLV01000117.1 GCF_900180345.1 Bathymodiolus heckerae thiotrophic gill symbiont | reverse complement strand
CAAAATTTGAACTGTATAAGCATAATGATGAGCTTTTTAACATATATTATGAGATTTTTTTATGAACTTTGAACTTTTGCCGATTTTAACCGATTATGCAAATTAGAAAAAAGGGGGGATGGAATTAAAAAAAAATCTTCTCTGAAACTATTGAGCCAATCTCAACCAAACTTTGCTGAAATGATCCTTAGGTGGTCCCCTTTCAAAATTGTGTCCGTCAGCGCCGTACTGTATCCAAGATGGCCACCATTACTAAAAATAGAAATTTCTTCAAATGGCCAAAACTGCTCTATTTTAAGCCAGAAAGTGCCAAAATTTGAACTGTATAAGCATAATGATGAGCTTTTTAACATATATTATGAGATTTTTTTATGAACTTTGAACTTTTGCCTTTTTTATGAACTTTGAAATTTTCCGATTTTGACCGATTATGCAAATTAGAAAAAAGGGGGGATGGAATTAAAAAAAATATCTTCTCCTCTGAAACTACTGAGCCAATCTCAACCAAACTTTGCTGAAATGATCCTTAGGTGGTCCCCTTTCAAAAATGTGTCCGTCAGCGCCGTCCTGTATCCAAGATGGCCACCATTACTAAAAATAGAAATTTCTTCAAATGGCCAAAACTGCTCTATTTTAAGCCAGAAAGTGCCCAAATTTGAACTGTATAAGCATAATGATGAGCTTTTTAACATATATTACGGGATTTTTAAAGAACTTTGAACTTTTACTGATTTTAACCGATTATGCAAATTAGAAAAAAGGGGGGATGAAATTAAAAAAAAATCTTCTCTGAAACTATTGAGCCAATCTCAACCAAACTTTGCTGAAATGATCCTTAGGTGGTCCCCTTTCAAAATTGTGTCCGTCAGCGC
>NZ_FXLV01000116.1 GCF_900180345.1 Bathymodiolus heckerae thiotrophic gill symbiont | reverse complement strand
TAACATTGGACCCTATGGGAAAATGTTCAAATGCCTTCTTCTCAGAAACTACAAATATTATTAAAGCCAAACTGTACATGAATGTTCATTGGATGGTCCTCTACAAACTTTACGTTTTTTGTTCCGATATGAAATTCAAAATGGCGGCTACGGCAGGACTTAGTTTAACATTGGACCCTATGAGAAAAATGTTTCAAAACGCTTCTTCTCTGAAACCACTAGGATAATTGATACCAAACTGCCCAGGAATGATCATTGGAAGGTCCTCTACAAGGTGTGTGTTTTTTATGCCGATCGGATATCCAAGATGGCCACCACCGCAGGACATAGATTAGCATTGGACCCTATGGGAAAATGTTCAAATGCCTTCTTCTGAGAAACTACAAATATGATTAAAGCCAAACTGTACATGAATGTTCATTGGATGGTCCTCTACAAACTTTACGTTTTTTGTTCCGATATGAAATTCAAAATGGCGGCTACGGCAGGACTTGTTTAACATTGGACCCCATGGGAAAAATGTTTCAAAACGCTTCTTCTCTGAAAACAAACTGCCCAGGAATGATCATTGGAAGGTCCTCTGTTTTTTATGCCGATCGGAAATCCAAGATGGCTGCCACCACAGGTCATAGTATTAACACAGGACCATATCGGGAAAATACAGAAATATCTTCTTCTCTGAAGCTATTGCACTGATTGAACCTAAACTATGCATCAATCATTGGAAGGTCCTTTACAAACTTTGTGTTTTTTATGTTGATCGTAATTCCAAGATGACTACCACTGCAGGACATAGTTTTTACATAGGACCAATTGGTTTTTTTTATTACCAGAGAGCCTCTGGTTTAATCTTCTCCTCTGAAACAACTTGGCC
>NZ_FXLV01000115.1 GCF_900180345.1 Bathymodiolus heckerae thiotrophic gill symbiont | reverse complement strand
TAATGTGTTCTGATTGGTCGAAATTTTAAAAATCTTCTTGTTAGAAACCACTAAGCCAATTGAATTGTGGCTTTGCAGGAATGATCATTGGGTGGTCCTGTACTAAACTTGTGAATCGTTTGCTGATCGGAAATTCAAGATGGCCACCATGACTCGACTTAATTTTAACATAGGACCCTATGGAAAAAATGTTTAAAAGTCTTCTCCTCTGAAACCAGTAAGTCAGTTTAAAGCAAACATGGGATGAATGGTCCTTAGGTGGTCAACTTTCAAAATTATGTCCTGTGACCCCGACCTCCATCCAAGATGGCAACCATCAGCGAACATAGTTTTAACATAGGACCCTATGGGAAATATATTTAAAAATCTTCTTCTCTGAAACCAGTAAGCCAATTTAAAGCAAACATGGCATGGATGGTCCTTAAGTGGTCAATTTTCAAAATTGTGTCCAGTGACCCTGACCTCCATCCAAGATGGCCACCTTCAGCAGACATACTGTAGTTTTAACATAGGACCCTATGGGAAAAAATGTTTTAGAATCTTCTCCTCTGAAACTAATAAGCCAATATAGCAAACATGTCATCGATGGTCCTTAGGTGGTCAACTTCCAAAATTGTGTTCAGTGATCCCGATCTCGGTTCAAAATGGCCGCCGTCAGCAGACATAGTTTTAACATAGGACCCTATGGGAAAATTGTTTAAAAGTCTTCTCTTCTGAAACCAGTCAGCCAATTTAAAGCAAACATGGCATGGATGGTCCTTAAGTGGTCAATTTTCAAAATTGTGTCCAGTGACCCTGACTTCCATCCAAGATGGCCACCTTCAGCAGACATACTGTAGTTTTAACATAGGACCCTATGGGAAAAATGTTTTAGAATCTTCTCCTCTGAAACTAA
>NZ_FXLV01000114.1 GCF_900180345.1 Bathymodiolus heckerae thiotrophic gill symbiont | reverse complement strand
GATTTACTTTAAAATTGCAGGCTAGCTTGATCTTGACATGCTGAACATGTTTGCTGTTTAAACTTAACATCTATCTCTTATAGTTTTTGAAATAAAGGACAAAAAGTATTAACATTTTAAAAATTTGATAAAAAAAAGGGCAATAACTCCTAGACGGGTAATCAGATTTACTTCAAAATTGCAGGGCATGTAGATCTTGACATGCTGCACATGTTTGCTGTTTAAACTTAACGTCTATCTCTTATAGTTTTTGAAATAAAAAACGAAAAGTATTAAAATTTTGAAAATTTGACGAAAAAAGGGCAATAACTCCAAGATAGGTAATCAGATTTTCTTCAAAATTTCAGGGTAGTTAGATCTTCCTGTGCTGATCATTTTTACCCATGTCAGATTTCTGATATTATTAACGGTTTTTGAGTTGTTACCAAAAACGTGCAATTTTACCCTATGTTCTATTTTTAGTAACAGCGGCCATGTTTGTTGGCCGAATGGAATTAAATGAAGAAGTTTTATAGAGGATCTTACATAGATGCTTCCTGCCAAGTTTGGCTCCATTTGGCCCAGCAGTTTCAGAGGAGAAGATTTTTTTAACATTAGCCAATCAGAAACAAGAATTGCCCTTGGCGGCCATATTTGTTGGCGGAATGGGACGAAATGAAGAAACTTTATAGAGGACCTTATATAGATGCTTTCTGCCAAGTTTGGTTCCATTTGGTCCAGTTGTTTCAGAGGAGTAGATTAAAATATGAAAAGTTAACGGACGGACGACGGACGACGGACGACAGACGACGGACGACGGACGGACGACGGACGCCAAGTGATGGCAATACCTCACATGACCCTTTGGGTCAGGTGAGCTAAAAAAGGAGGTGGAGAGGTTTTGGGGGTTCACCAACTACCAGAGGGCCTTC
>NZ_FXLV01000113.1 GCF_900180345.1 Bathymodiolus heckerae thiotrophic gill symbiont | reverse complement strand
AATCATCAAAAATCCACTTTTCACCCGCTTGGCAATTTTTTAAACCCAGCCTTAGCCCTGCTAGGACAAGGTTTAAGAAAATCACCAATCTGGAAAAAATTGAATTTTGCTAATCATCCCTATTTATGCAAAGGTCTCATAGTATTCAACTCCGTTTAAGAAAATCAGTCATTATAGATTGACTAACCTCAGATTTTTATTCAAAGGCTGTCGTGTATTTTGCTTTTTGCTTGTCCTAAAGACCAAGCAAAATACACGGCTGCTCGTTAAACTTAGTTGTGCACTTATGATGCGAATTTACTAATAATTATAAAATATTATCACATCTTTATTTGTTTAGTAGCTACTTGATGAAGTATAGATGAGATATAACTTTGGTATGAAAGCCCTTTATGGGTAGCCATAGATTTAATTTTATCTACATCATTTTCCATTAATCTAATACTGTATTGCTTTTTCTTACTTAGCTTTTCAAGAGTATTTTTTGCAATTTTGGAATACATTTTTTTCTTTTCTTCTAATTCTTTTACTGGAGTGTTATATTTTCCAGCTAGTAAATTATCTTCAACATCTTTAAAAAAAGCTAATTCCTCTTTAGAATAAACCTCTTCATCTGGTATTTTATATTTCCTTTCTTCCATAATAAGATTACCTTAAGTTATAAAATTTAGTAGCCTTTCTACTAGGAAAAGCAGTTTTTAAAAAAATTTCTTTTTTATTTACATCAACAACAAATGGAACAACATAAACATAATTGTTAATATTCACCATAAAGCACTTGTAATGATCTAACCAACTTGGACACATTTCAAGCCACTTTTTTCAATTCAGCCATCTTTTCTGCTGGGGTTAAATACCCAATAGCTGAATGAATCCTTTTGTAATTGTAAAAATAAATATAACTCTCTACATTTTCCACT
>NZ_FXLV01000112.1 GCF_900180345.1 Bathymodiolus heckerae thiotrophic gill symbiont | reverse complement strand
GTCTTGAATGCTGAGGTATATTTGGTTCGTTTTTTACTCGTTTTTTACTCCGATTTTTTTGTTTAGTTTAACGGGTTCGAAATAAGAAAAATTAAATTGTTGTCTGAAATTGTTGGGGTTTTATAGTTTATTACAACTGGCTATTTAATTACAATTAAAATTGCACTTGTTATGCGAATTCAAGAGATTGTTTAAATGAAAGTATTACACTTATGGGTTGAATTCGTCATCCCTGAGGATTTTAATAAGCTTCTCAATCCCAGCGCTTAGTTTGATTTTCATCTGTGGTTTTTGCGCCAACCCATTGGCTGGTTTTTTCGGTGTGTTCTTTTTTCCAAAAAGGTGCTTGTGTTTTTAAATAATCTATTATAAATTCACAAGATTCAAAGGCTGATTTTCTGTGTTTACTGGTGGTAATCACCAGCACAATTTGCTCATTAACTTGTAAATCGCCAATGCGATGAATGATGACGATACAGCCTAATTTCCAACGTTGATACGCTTGGTCAGCAATTTCTGTTAATGCTTTTTCAGTCATTTTTGGATAATGTTCAAGTGTCATTTTTTGAATTGATGTATCATCTAAATCACGTACTGTGCCTACAAAACTCACTATTGCACCGATACTTTTATCGTTATTTCGTGCAAGTGCAACTTCTGTTGATAAATCAAAATCGAATTGTTGTATGGCTATTTTTTTCATAAGAGACCTTTGCATAATTCATAATTCATAATTCCCCATCCTATTTTCAACCCTTGCAATTTTTCAAAAAAAAATAGCTCAAAATTTCCGTATTTTTCCATAAAAATCTAAAAAACACCTTGTTTGTCTGATTTTTTTAGCCTTATTTCTCTCTTTTTAGCCTTTTTTACTCACTGGATGTAATAATCCCTTAGGCTTTTTAATCGCTGCATTTCTTTAAAAATATTCATGCCAGT
>NZ_FXLV01000111.1 GCF_900180345.1 Bathymodiolus heckerae thiotrophic gill symbiont | reverse complement strand
AGTAATTCAAGTACTAATTTAGTCTTGAATGCTGAGGTATATTTGGTTCGTTTTTTACTCGTTTTTTACTCCGATTTTTTTGTTTAGTTTAACGGGTTCAAAATAAGAAAAATTAAATTGTTGTCTGAAATTGTTGGGGTTTTATATTTTATAAAAAAACTATAGTTTTAACTCTGAATCTTTATTTTTATTAGTTTTTGTTAATTCTTCTGCAAACTTCATTAAAATATTTTTATTATTGTCATTTGGTAGTCCAATAAAATGTAAAGCAAAGCCATAAGGTTTAATATTCCAAGTTAACAGTGTAAAAGATTGTCTATTTGGTGATTGAAATAATAGATATTTAGCAGGATAATTTAATACTTTCTCATTTATTGTTTCTTTAAATGTATATGAACCACCTATGCCTATACCATGCCCACTTTCTTGCAATAAAATTATATGACTTGCATTTTTTGCTTGATATAGGCGCCACAAAGTTCCGTGTTTTATGTTTAATCCATCACCATAACTAGCGCCAGGAAATGTATAGCCAAAATAGTCATAATTATTATTAACATATTCAGGAATATTCGCAGGAGAAAATGTGGTGCTCTTAATTGGATATGAGCCTAAAATATAATGAATAGCATTAATTCTTCTAGACATTGCCTCATTGCCCATCTCAGAATAACCTCGTTTTTTATCTTCTGCTAATTGTTTTTCTATTAAATTTCGTAATTCTGGAGGGGCGTCTTTGGTAGAAAGTAAATTTTCATCAGGATTATCAGTATCTAACTTGGCAACTGCTTCTTTGTTAAAACCCATATCAGTCATCATCTCATCTTGAAATGCCTTGCTAAATATTTCTTTTTCTGCTATGCGCATAATTTCATCATCTCTTTCTTTATCAAAAACAAAATCTTTATTTAAGGGATTTGATTGATTATTTAACAATTCGTTAAAATCAACCACATGATTAATATTTATGGT
>NZ_FXLV01000110.1:725-1012 GCF_900180345.1 Bathymodiolus heckerae thiotrophic gill symbiont | reverse complement strand
CTGTTTCTTTTGCTATTGCAGCACCCAAACTATACAGATATAATGAAATATTATTTTTCAGGTTACGGACAGGGTATATAAAACTTAATAGCTACTTAAACAAAATAGGATTTAACCTAGTTCTAATAATAAAACCCTAAATGCTCGCTTACTCGCAAGGGTTATAACGGGATGCCATTACACGTAATGGAGCAGCCGCCGAGATTTTTTGCGCTCGCTTATAGAGCTTCTGACGCCTGCATTTATCAATAATAAGACATAACCTTTCCTTTTGTCCATTATTATAA
>NZ_FXLV01000110.1:0-715 GCF_900180345.1 Bathymodiolus heckerae thiotrophic gill symbiont | reverse complement strand
TTTGTCGTACTCAATCTTGAGTTTTCTGTGTAGGCCTGGTGTTTTGTTCACCTCTAGGTATTAGTGGGGTTCTTGGTACTCAGTCTTGAGTTTTCTGTGTATGCCTGGTGTTTTGTTCACCTCTGGGTATTAGTGGGGCTCTTGTAGTTCTAATAATAAAACCCTAAATGCTCGCTTACTCGCAAGGGTTATAACGGGATGCCATTACACGTAATGGAGCAGCCGCCGAGATTTTTTGCGCTCGCTTACAGAGCTTCTGACGCCTGCATTTATCAATAATAAGACATAACCTTTCCTTTTGTCCATTATTATAACAAGTTTTTATCACCTACCAGTATTTTAGAATGTAATTCCCACAAAATAAAAATCTCTGTTTGAACATTTTGAATTTCGTCATTTCCGGCCTCACTATTTAGATGTCGATACCATATTTGGCGATTTAGGCGTGAATGCTTACCAATCGTAACTACTCGGCCATTCTCGCTACCCTGCAAATAACAGGGTAGCGAGAATGGCCGAGTAGTTACGATTGGTAAGAAATACCATATTTAGAAAAGCTCCGCCTTCCGTAGTTTCCGGTTATGGAAAACGATCGATAAATTTGAACAAGGTTGTTGCTAACTTTGAAAAGCATATATTTCTCAGCCAAACCGATTTAACAAGGACTGGGATCATCAGTAATAGTTATAATGAAATGTTTGAAGCGTAAATAGTG
>NZ_FXLV01000109.1 GCF_900180345.1 Bathymodiolus heckerae thiotrophic gill symbiont | reverse complement strand
GAGACCTTTGCATAAATCAACCAAAACCACACCAATCCAGTAAAATAACAACCATCTAAAATCAATCAAAAAAATAACAATGTCTTGGAAACAAACAACTCAACATTCATTCGCAGACTCTCTTGTTGTAGAGCATAAATCTCTATCAGAGCTTGATGATGTGCATAACATCATCAATTGGGCAGAGATAGAGCAAACCTTATCAAACCTTTATTCATCTGTGCGAGGTGCGCCTAGCTACCCGCCACTGATGATGTTTAAGATTCTTATTCTCCAAGCTTGGTATAACTTAAGCGATGAAGCCTTAGAGAAGCAAATCGCCAGGGATCTTATGTTTAGGCGCTTTATTAATCTTAGCCTGTCTGAGAATGTGCCAGACCATTCCAGTATTTGGCGCTTTAGACAGCTGCTTAACACCGAGCAGCTACTAGAGCCTCTACTGAAGCAAATCAACACTCACCTAGAGAGAAACTCTATCACTGTCTCACTCGGATCAATCAACATTATTGATGCCACCGTCATTGAAGCCAAACAGTCTCGCAAGCGCAAAGGCAAAGATGGCAACAACACTCAAGACTCTGAAGCGGGCTACAATGTTAAAACTGCAGCTGATGGCAAGCGTAAAACCACCTATGGCTTTAAGGCGCACGCTAATGTTGACGAGGATGGCTTTGTCAAGAAGATGACCTTTACACCAGGCAATGTGCATGATTCACAAGAGTTTGACAAGTTGCTGGATTGTGGGAGGGCTAAAGACAAATTAAAAACCTGTGGTGAAGTCTATGCCGATAGCGCATATGCCAACAAAAAGAATGACAAAAAACTGGGCAAGCAAAATAACAAAGTCTTGCACAGAGCCTACAGAAATACACCACTCACGCAAGCACAAAAACAAGAAAACAAACAGCGCTCAAGCATTCGTTATATCGTAGAACGCACTTTTGGCTTGCTAAAACTTCATCACGGTTTAGGCAAGGCAAGATACCTTGGACTAGAGAGAAACAAAACCAGAGTACAACTGATTGCCATGAGTCATAACCTT
>NZ_FXLV01000108.1 GCF_900180345.1 Bathymodiolus heckerae thiotrophic gill symbiont | reverse complement strand
TCAAACAAACAAGGTGTTTTTTAGATTTTTATGGAAAAATACGGAAATTTTGAGCTATTTTTTTTGAAAAATTGCAAGGGTTGAAAATAGGATGGGGAATTATGAATTATGCAAAGGTTTCATAAAGAATAAGTGCAGATGAATTTATTAATAACGCAATAACACTAAAGACTACGCCCTTAAAAAGTCGTATCGTCATTACTGACGAATAAAATAAATTTATCTATACAACGATAAGCCAATACACAAAATAACGGCTTAAATCTAAAATTTGGGCTTCTTAATTCTATTGGCAGCTTATCAACTATCTAGGTAAAGACGGCTAATAAATTAGCCCACTTTGATTTTTAAAGCTGAAGCCTTTCGACACGACATCCAATAGATTACCCATATTTACGAAGAGCGTGTAAATATGGGTAAACTATTTACTGCCTTTCAGCTAGATAACGCAAGCGTTTATTTTTGAATTCAGTATGCTGTCAATCAATTAAATCGTCTAAGTTAACATTAAGAGCTGTCGCAAACTTTGTTAACTTTGGCACATCAATTTTTTGTTTGTTATTTTCTATTTTTGAAATAATAGATAAACTAACTCCTGTTTTATCACTTAATATTTTTGGCGTTAAACTCCTATATTCACGCCAAATTTTAAGATTAGACTCGTTGCTTAATAGTCTTTTCATAATATCCAATGGTATCAGCTCATCATTACCCAATTTAATCTCTTGCTTTACTTTTTCAATGAGTAGAGCATCATTAAAATCTTCTTTTAATAAGTGCATAAATTTATAATCCGTCATTGGAATAACGGCATATTCTTCATTATTTTTAATTAAAGTCATCATTTGTAAATATCTCCTCTTTTTTCTATTTTATAAATTTCAATATTACCATTCTCCATAACGAATAAAATTCGTAAAAAACCAACTCTTAGACGATATTTATCGATAAATCCATTCAGTTTAACAACATCACCTTTTGGTAACTTTTCGATTGCATTAAAAACTTTTTCTTGGTATCTACAATCTATTTTTAATAATTG
>NZ_FXLV01000107.1 GCF_900180345.1 Bathymodiolus heckerae thiotrophic gill symbiont | reverse complement strand
TTTAAAATTTCGACCAATCAGAACACATTATAGGCCCTGGCAGCCATGTTGGATTTCCGATCAGCACCAAAAACACAAATCTTGTATATGACCATCCAATGAACATTTCTGCCAAGTTTGGTTCAAATCTGTTTTGTGGTTTCAGAAAAAAAGATGAAAATGTGAAATTCCCATAGGGTCCAATGTTAAACTAAGTCGAGTCATGGCGGCCATCTTGAATTTCCGATTGGCAAACGATTCACAAGTTTAGTACAGGACCACCCAATGATCATTCCTGCAAAGTCACAATTCAATTGGCTTAGTGGTTTCTAACAAGAAGATTTTTTAAATTTCGACCAATCAGAACACATTATGGGCCCTGGCAGCCATGTTGGATTTCCGATCAGCGCCAAAAACAAAAATCTTGTATATGACCATCCAATGAACATTTCTGCCAAGTTTGATTCAAATCTGTTTTGTGGTTTCAGAAAAAAAGATGAAAATGTGAAATTCCCATAGGGTCCAATGTTAAACTAAGTCGAGTCATGGCGGCCATCTTGAATTTCCGATCGGCAAACGATTCACAAGTTTAGTACAGGACCACCCAATGATCATTCCTGCAAAGTCACAATTCAATTGGCTTAGTGGTTTCTAACAAGAAGATTTTTAAAATTTCAACCAATCAGAACACATTATGGGCCCTGGCAGCCATGTTGGATTTCCGATCAGCGCCAAAAACAAAAATCTTGTATATGACCATCCAATGAACATTTCTGCCAAGTTTGGTTCAAATCTGTTTTGTGGTTTCAGAAAAAAAGATGAAAATGTGAAATTCCCATAGGGTCCAATGTTAAACTAAGTCGAGTCATGGCGGCCATCTTGAATTTCCGATCGGCAAACGATTCACAATTTTAGTACAGGACCACCCAATGATCATTCCTGCAAAGTCACAATTCAATTGACTTAGTGGTTTCTAACAAGAAGATTTTTAAAATTTCAGCCAATGAGAACACATTATGGACCCTGGCAGCCATGTTGGATTTCAAATCAGCACCAAAAACACAAATCTGGTAGAGGACCATCCAGTG
>NZ_FXLV01000106.1 GCF_900180345.1 Bathymodiolus heckerae thiotrophic gill symbiont | reverse complement strand
TCTCCGCTGATACGTTCGTCGCTGCCTTCCCATCGTACGCTCTTCGCTGATACGTTCTTCCCTGCCTTCCGATCGTACGCTCTCTGCTGATAGGCTCTCGACTCGGCCCTTCCTCGTCGATGGCCGTTCACTGCTCCCTTCGCTGCCTTCCCATCGTACGCTCTCTGCTAATACGCTCTCGACTCGGCCCTTCCTCGTCGATGGTCGTCCACTGCTCCCTTCGCTGCCTTCCCATCGTACGCTCTCTGCTAATACGCTCTCGACTCGGCCCTTCCTCGTCGATGGTCGTCCACTGCTCCCTTCGCTGCCTTCCCATCGTACGCTCTCCGCTGATACGTTCTTCGCTGCCTTCCCATCGTACGCTCTTCGCTGATACGTTCTTCCCTGCCTTCCGATCGTACGCTCTCTGCTGATACGCTCTCGACTCGGCCCTTCCTCGTCGATGGCCGTTCACTGCTCCCTTCGCTGCCTTCCAATCTACGCTCTCCGCTGATACCTTAAGAGAGTCAAAGTTACTCCCGCCGTTTACCCGCGGTCAGCCATCAGCGGGAAGGCGGCCGAGATAACAGCGCAGAGCCATCGGTGATACCTACTCGGCCCTTCTCGACTCGGCCCTTCCGTCGATGGCCGTAGACTGATGTCTGGGTCGCCTGTTAAGAAGGAAAACAAAAAAACAAAATTCCTCGGACTCACCGTCGATGGCCGTGTGCGTATGCTACGCTCTTTAGTCCGACGAAGGCAAAAATGCATGGGGTGTGGAAATTTAACAATATAACCCCTTCCCACCCTTCCCACGCCGTTGATACCTTCTGTGCCCGACCGTCCATGGCCGTAGGCTGGTGCCTGCACCGACGGCTAAGAAAGAAAACCAAAAAACAAAATTCCTGGGACTCGCCGTCGATGGCCGTGTGCGTAAAAGCTACGCTCTTTAGCCCGACGAAGGCAAAAATGCATGGGGTGTGGAAATTTAACAATATAACCCCTTCCCACCCTTCCCACGCCGTTGATACCTACTGAGCCCGTCCGTCCATGGCCGTAGGCTGGTGCCTGCACCGACGGCTAAGAAGGAAAAGAAGAAAAAA
>NZ_FXLV01000105.1 GCF_900180345.1 Bathymodiolus heckerae thiotrophic gill symbiont | reverse complement strand
GATATACAGCGATATCGTTGCAAAAATAGTGCCTGTCCAACTCAAACATTTATGCTGGATTATCGCTATAATGCATCTGTGCCTGGTATCAAAGAAAAAGTCGTCGAAATGGCTATTAATAGCAGTGGTATTCGAGACACAGCACGGGTTCTGAAAATCAATAAAAATACAGTCATCAGCATCCTAAAAAGCAAAGAAGAAAGCCTTGTACAGGTAAACCCTATTTTTCTATCTCAAAAAGCAGAAACACCTTTAGACGTCCGGCTGGAGATTGTTTGCGAAGAAGCTGAGATAGATGAGCAGTGGTCATTTGTAGGTAAAAAGTCGAATCAGCGCTGGTTATGGCATGCTGTTGATCATGCGACTAATACAGTCATTGCTTATGTATTTGGCAAGCGTAAAGACGATGTTTTCAAAAAGCTAAAAGCCTTACTGACTCCTTTTAAAATAAGCAGGTGTTATACAGATGACTGGGGAGCTTATGAACGAAACTTAGATGCAAATGAGCATGAAATAGGTAAACAAAACACCCAAAAAATTGAACGAAAAAACTTAAATTTTAGAACATGGATTAAACGTTTAACTCGTCGAACAATCTGTTTTTCAAAAATAGAACAAATGCACGATATTGTCATTGGGCTGTTAATTAATAAAGTCGAATTTGGACGAGATATTCATGCCTAATAACAGATTTAACCCACTACCCTTTAGCGAAGTGAAGATTTTTAGTCCGCGATAGCCGTAGGGCCGGTTGTTTTGTCGGAGTCTGAGCGATAGCGAAGGTGGAGGTGTGACTGGCATGATAGTCAGCTAGCTGGTGAAAGTCCAGCCTTTGCCCTGTGAGAAGGGAAAAAGTAGGCGAAAGCAAGGGTGCCGAAAGAAACTTTCCATAGCTACCCAACAGGGAAACACGGTTATAGAGAGCCAATGCGGGATCTGAAGGAAGCTCTAGCCAAATCGGTCACCTAAATGAAAGTGAACCTTCGTAAGGCGGCAACAAAAGGGTAAGGTGCCCTCGACCACCGAAGCCCAATATTCTCGCCGTAATTTGTTGTTGTATTGAAGGTAGGAAGACCGAGATAAAGTTGACTATC
>NZ_FXLV01000104.1 GCF_900180345.1 Bathymodiolus heckerae thiotrophic gill symbiont | reverse complement strand
ATAAACAATGCCAAACAGGTAATCAAACATCATATCGTTAAAGTGTTTGAGCGTATCCCCATCTACGGTGAGAAAAAAGTACACCAGCAATTACTAGAAGATGGTTACAAGGTTAGTTTAAACACTGTTGCACGCCATCGGCAAGAATTAGGTTTAAAGGCAGTATTAGCAGTTAAACAAGTTAACACCACGATACCCATCAAAGTACATAAAAAATATAGTTACAAGCTTCGAGGTGTTGGCATCAACCATGCTAACCAAGTTTGGTCTACAGACATCACTTACATCAAGATTGCCGGTGGCATGGTCTATATGACAGCTATTATTGATTGGCATTCTAAAGCAGTGTTGTCATACAGAATATCCAATACCATGGATTCACAGTTAGTGATGAGTGTCCTTAATGATGCTTTAGGGAAACACCCACACCCAGAAATATTTAATACCGATCAAGGTTCTCAATACACCAGTGAGATACATACCCAACGCTTGAAGAAATTGGGCATCACAATATCTATGGATGGCAAGGGCAGAGCCACAGATAATATCTGTATTGAACGCTTCTGGCAAAGCACAAAATACGAAAGAATTTATCTGAATGAATATCAATCCATTGGTGAGCTAGTCACTGATGTAGATGATTATATTGAATTTTATAATTACAGAAGATTCCATGAGACATTGAAATACAAAAAACCAATGGATGTGTACCAAGAAAGTATAAAGTTAAACCAGAAAAAAAGAGGGCTTCTTGAGGTTTGCTATATAAGAAAATTTAAAAAGTTGTCAAAGGTTTTGGGGTGATGTAAATTTTTTATTAAATAAATATTAAACAATAATATCTAAAAAATTTATAAAAAAGATTTGCTTTTCTATAAAAAAGAAATATAATGTATATACATTATCAATAACTTTTAATTAATGCAAGATTTACAAAATTTCAGTTTTAGCTGGAGTGATGAAAAAAATAATATTTTAATAAACACTAGAGAAATATCATTTAATGAAATAGCACAAGCATTAGAAGATGAAATGATTTTAGAAGAAGTAAACAACCCTAGTTCTAATTTCAAAAATCAAAAGTGCTTTATGGTGAATATTAACAATT
>NZ_FXLV01000103.1 GCF_900180345.1 Bathymodiolus heckerae thiotrophic gill symbiont | reverse complement strand
ATTGGTGATTTTATTAAACCTTGTCCTAGCAGGGCTAAGGCTGGGTTTAAAAAATCGCCAAGCGGGTGAAAAGTGGATTTTTGATGATTATTCATATTTATGCAAAGGTCTCATATGTAGAATAAATATTTTTTCCGATAAATTTTAACCTATATGCTGAGAGGTATCCATTTGCATCAGAGTACGATCCATACTATTATCAAAATAGCGCAATTTTTATTCAAAAATTAGATAATTTTAAGTATAATTATCATTGATTTACGGTAATTAATCATTCTTTTATATTGGATGAAATGGTTGCTTGTGATGTTAACACTCCAGAAGAATTCGAAACTTTGTTATTATCTGAAATTGTATTTAATTAAAAAATATGGAAAGTGATTATTTAAAAATAGCGACACTAAAAGACTTGCAGGTAGAAATGTTAAGACTTTTGCAAATGGTTGATCGGATTTGCAAAGATAATGATATAGAGTATTGGCTAGATGCAAGTACACTGTTGGGTGCTGTTCGACATAAGGGTTTTATTCTTTGGAATAGTAATTGCGGTATTTGTGTTCCAGCAAATGAATACCTGAGATTAATTTCTGCGTTAGATATAGAATCAACTGTTAATACAGATATATTTTTGTTTCATGAACATAATGATATTCCAAGAGGGCTATTTGAAAAGTTAGCCACCACCAAGATAATGTTACGTAATGATGGAAAATTGTATGCTGGACATATTCATATATCTCCTGTTAGATTTATTAAAAAAATTGATAAGCAAAAAGATGCAGAAATCATAAGTGTTGCTGAGTATTTCTATAGTGGAGATGTTGCTATGCATGGTGTAAAAGTTGATAAAAAGTATATTAAAAAAAACTTAAAGAGCGCACTTGTGGAAAAAGAAAAGTTTACCGAGTATATTCATTTTGAATATTTTCTTGATTGTAATAATAGAGGTTTAGAAAACCTTGTCAGAATGGATTCATTAGACTACTATCGTAATTTTAATATCTATTTGAGACCTTTGCATAAATCAACCAAAACCACACCAATCCAGTAAAATAACAACCATCTAAAATTAATCAAAAAAATAACAATGTCTTGGAAACAAACAACTCAACATTCATTCGCAGAC
>NZ_FXLV01000102.1 GCF_900180345.1 Bathymodiolus heckerae thiotrophic gill symbiont | reverse complement strand
TATGGGGGGAATGACACGGTATATGCTGCTAGTTTAAAACTTAGTGTTTATGATACTTGGGGGAATTTAAGTATTCATGGTGCTGCTGGCTTTATGGATATCAATAAGAGTGGTGATGGCAATATGTCCGTTAATGGTGCTGCTGGTGCAGTGAGTTTGAATCATACGGGGCAATCGGGCAATATTAGTTTTAATGGTGGGGCAGCATCTAATAAAATTTATCGTTCTGGTCATTCAGGGGATGTTACATTTAAAGGCATTGGTATATCAAATAGGGTGGTTAACCAAGTAAAGTATGGCAATATTAAATTTACTGGCTCTGGCTTGTCTAATGTTGTAGAGCGTAGAGGTGGAGAGCATGGCGATATTTACTTTATGGGTGCAGGTGCTTCAAATCAGGTTACTAATAGCGCAAATAGAGGCAGTATTTATTTTACCGGTATAGGGGCTTACAACAGAGTAGAGCGTCGAGGTCATTCAGGCAACATTGCCTTTACTGGACTGGGTTTTTACAATCATGTTACTAATGCCACTCGTGAAGGCAATATTGATTTTATAGGTATTGGTGTATATAACAAAGTAGAGCGTCTCGGTGGATACAAAGGCAACATCTTTTTCAAAGGTGCTGGCATAGGTAATCATATTGTCAATACGGCTAAATATGGTAATACTGAGTTTATTGGCGGTGGCGGTGCTAATGTTATCGAACATTCTGCTAATGGCAATATCTCTTTCAAAGGCATAGGCGCTATTAACAAGGTTAGCCACACAGGTGATTATGGCGACATTAATTTTATTGGCGGTGGTGTTGGTAACATTATTACTCGTTCAGGGATAAAAGGCAATGGAGATTTAACAATATTAGGGGGTGGCAATGTTGTTACCTGGTCAACAGATGGCAAGTTAGAAGCAAAACTTGGCGGCTTTTGTTTAAACCTATTAAAGAGATATGGGCGTGGCGACACAAATTTAATACTGGTTTCATTAGGCAATATTGTTGATGTAGAAGTGTCCAAAGGTAACCTCAGTTTAACGGGCATTGGCGCAGCAAATGTAGTCAATTACAAAGGAGAAGGCACCTTAGATGCCGAATTATTAGGTGGTGCAAATATCATCACCAGAGAAGGCTCTGGGAATTCAA
>NZ_FXLV01000101.1 GCF_900180345.1 Bathymodiolus heckerae thiotrophic gill symbiont | reverse complement strand
AGGACGGCGCTGACGGACACAATTTTGAAAGAGGACCACCTAAGGATCATTTCAGCAAAGTTTGGTTGAGATTGGCTCAGTAGTTTCAGAGGAGAAGATTTTTTTAATTTCATCCCCCCTTTTTTCTAATTTGCATAATCGGTCAAAATCGGTAAAAGTTCAAAGTTCATAAAAAATCCCGTAATATATGTTAAAAAGCTCATCATTATGCTTATACAGTTCAAATTTTGGCACTTTCTGGCTTAAAATAGAGCAGTTTTGGCCATTTGAAGAAATTTCTATTTTTAGTAATGGTGGCCATCTTGGATACAGGACGGCGCTGACGGACACAATTTTGAAAGGGGACCACCTAAGGATCATTTCAGCAAAGTTTTGTTGAGATTGGCTCAGTAGTTTCAGAGGGGAAGATTTTTTTAATTTCATCCCCCCTTTTTTCTAATTTGCATAATCGGTCAAAATCGGTAAAAGTTCAAAGTTCATAAAAAATCCCGTAATATATGTTAAAAAGCTCATCATTATGCTTATACAGTTCAAATTTGAGCACTTTCTGGCTTAAAATAGAGCAGTTTTGGCCATTTGAAGAAATTTCTATTTTTAGTAATGGCGGCCATCTTGGATACAGGACGGCGCTGACGGACACAATTTTAAAAGGGGACCACCTAAGGATCATTTCAGCAAAGTTTGGTTGAAATTGGCTCAGTAGTTTCAGAGGAGAAGATTTTTTTTTAATTTCATCCCCCCTTTTTTTTAATTTCATAATCGGTCAAAATCGGTAAAAGTTCAAAGTTCATAAAAAATCCCGTAATATATGTTAAAAAGCTCATCATTATGCTTATACAGTTCAAATTTGGGCACTTTCTGGCTTAAAATAGAGCAGTTTTGGCCATTTGAAGAAATTTCTATTTTTAGTAATGGTGGCCATCTTGGATACAGGACGGCGCTGACGGACACAATTTTGAAAGGGGACCACCTAAGGATCATTTCAGCAAAGTTTGGTTGAGATTGGCTCAGTAGTTTCAGAGGAGAAGATTTTTTTTTAATTTCATCCCCCCTTTTTTTAATTTCATAATCGGTCAAAATCGGTAAAAGTTCAAAGTTCATAAAAAATCCAGTAATATATGTTAAAAAGCTCATCATTATGCTTATACAGT
>NZ_FXLV01000100.1 GCF_900180345.1 Bathymodiolus heckerae thiotrophic gill symbiont | reverse complement strand
TGTAATGATCTAACTTTCTTAGACACAAAGATAGCCTTATAATACAAAAAATAAGGAGGTCAAAATGACGCAAATAATAAAAACCAGAAAAGAGAGAATAAATCTAACAATTGAGCAAAAATTAGACTATGCCAAGCTCATGGTGCATGAGAATTACACCAACAAAAAAATCATGGCGATATCAGGTGCCGGTCTATCGGCAGTTACAAGATGGAAGAAGCAATATCTGGCAGAGATTAGCGGAAATACGCCAGAATATGGCAAAGCCATGACGCTAGAACAACAAGAAATTCAATCACTCAAGAAACAATTATGGCGCTCACAAAGGGATAATGAAATCTTAAAAAAAGCAACAGCCTTGTTCGCAGTGGGCAATCAAAACACACTATGATTGCTAAAATGAACAAGGCTTGTAGACAATACAACACCAAGGAATTGTGTCAATTACTCAAGCTTCCTCGTAGTAGTTATTATTATCAAATCAAAGACAAGCCAGCAAGTGCCAACACCAGTGCCATGATTGAATTTATCAAGCAAACTGTCATTGAAGTTGGGCACACTTACGGCAAACGTAGAATGAAAATAACACTAAATAACCAAGGTTACCAAATTGGCATTTATCAAACTGCAACACTAATGAAAAAAGCCAATGTAGTTGCCATACGCCCAAGAAAACGTCATTATTACCCCAATGCTGGACTTATGCACAAAAAGGCAGAAAATCTACTCAATCGTGAGTTTGAGCAGCAAACAATAAACACCCACTGGGTGGGTGATATTACCTATATCAAGACTTATCAAGGTTGGAGCTATTTAGCCAGTGTACTTGATTTAAGCTCGAAGCAAGTTGTTGGCTGGGCATTATCAAAACAGCCGAATGCTCAGCTGGCAAAGGACGCGCTAAGTAATGCTATAGCGCGGCATCAGCCGAATGGCAGCAAACTTATGTTTCATTCTGATCAAGGCGTACAATACTGCGCGAACATGTTCGCGCAGTATTGCAACAGCAAAAACATTATTCAAAGCATGAGCAGACGGGGTAATTGTTGGGACAATGCGGTCATGGAGAGGTTTTTTAGAAGTCTCAAGACTGAAAGGTTAAACTATCAAAGCTTTGCCAATCATCAAGAAGTAGTGGAAAATGTAGAGAGTTATATTTATTTTTACAATTACAAAAGGATTCATTCAGCTATTGGGTATTTAACCCCAGCAGAAAAGATGGCTGAATTGAAAAAAGTGGCTTGAAATGTGTCCAAGTTG
>NZ_FXLV01000099.1 GCF_900180345.1 Bathymodiolus heckerae thiotrophic gill symbiont | reverse complement strand
GGCTCAGTGTTTTCTGGTGAGAACGAAGGTAAGCGTCGCAACACCATTAACCTAGGTATTGGACAGCGCTACCTAGTAGAAGATCAGCGTGCCATTGCAGGTATCAATGCGTTTTTTGACTATGAAGATTCATCTAAACATAAGCGTGCATCACTAGGTCTTGAGTATAAGAGAAGTAACTTTAGTGCCACTGCTAACAAGTACTACCCAATCTCAGACAAGATGGTGATTGGTGATTACACTGAAGAAGCATTGCCTGGACACGACATCAATCTAACAGGTCAGATGCCTTACGCTCCTTGGGCGACCATCAAAGGTACGCATTACTACTGGGATCAAACTGTAGGTGATAACATCTCAGGTAATGTACTAGGTGTAGAGATTGAACTATCTCCATCAATCAGCTTTGAGTTTGGTCAAGAAGACTCTAACACTAGCGAGAAGAGAAGCTACGGCATCTTAAGTATTAAACTACCATTCGATGACAATGAGAAGGCTACTAACTTCGCGCTAGATGATCAACCATTTAGAGCAAGAGCTATGATGAGCTTAGCTACTCTTGATATGGTTAAGCGTAGCAAACAGATTAAGATCGAGAAACTACTTAACAACATAGCGCCAGTGTTTACTTCAAGTGCTACTGCCAGTGTTGCTGAGAATACAGCCACAGCTATTACTATAGTAGCTACAGACGAACAAACTATTACTTACTCTATCAGTGGCACAGATGCTGCTGACTTTAGTATTAACTCATCAACAGGTGTGGTTAGCTTTAACCCAGTCCCGGATTATGAATCTCCAGCTGATAGCGATACTAACAACATTTACATCTTTACAGCTACTGCAACAGACGCTAAAGGCTTAGCAACTACTCAAAGTATTGATATTAGTGTTACCGATGTAGCAGAGCAAGGTGTAAGTGCTTCACAATCCTCATTAACCGTGGGTGAAGCAGGCACTAATACTTACACACTGGTACTTAATGATGCACCAACTGCCGATGTGGTTGTTACCCCAACGAGTAATAATACTAATGCTGCGACGGTTAGCTCAGCACTCACCTTTACCATGGTTAACTGGGCAACGCCTCAGACTGTGACAGTTACAGGTGTAAATGACGCTAACACTACCAATGAATCAGTTACTATTAGTCACAGAGCCAACAGCCCTGATACTGGCTACAATGCTGTTAGTATTGCTAGTGTAGCTGTTACTCTAGCAGATGATGATGCTGCAGGTATTACTGCTAGTGCTATTAGTGGC
>NZ_FXLV01000098.1 GCF_900180345.1 Bathymodiolus heckerae thiotrophic gill symbiont | reverse complement strand
CATGAAGCGACTCAACACAAGACCTCGAAAAACACGAGGTGGGAAACAACCAGTTGAGTTATTTTTAGGAAAGGCTGTTGATTTATTAACGGCTTAGGAGAAATTGCACTTAATGTGCGAATTCAAGTATTTAATAACACCTTTAAAACGCTTATAGCTCCATAGATACCGCAGGGGCTACGATTTCCCAATAAATTGATTAAGCCTGAGCGTCATTAATAAAAAAAAGCCTAAGAATAAGCCTAATCATTCACCTCGTCCAACATCGGCTTCATGGCACTTAACAGATTTTTGTATAAATTCGGCAAGCGTTTTTCTTCGCTCAACAACCACTGCTTAAAATATGCCCGTTCACTCGGCATACTAAAACACGCTGGACACGAATCCGCAATCACGGGTAAATCAGCAGACTTAGCAAAATCAACCAATTGCCGTTCACGCACATACGCCATTGGTCGAATAACTCGCAAATCTTTTTTATCATTAACATAGTGCGCTTTCATTGTTTGAATCTTACCGTTATGGCACATTGACATCATCAAACTCTCACACAAATCATCTAGATGTTGTCCCAAAGCTAGGACATTGTAACCTTCTCTACGCGCTACCTGATACATCAAGCCGCGCTTAATACGCGCACAAAACGAACAATAAGAATCGCCTTTCATGCTTTCTTTGGCTTGTGCCATAATGGGAAATTCTTCAAAAAAATAAGGTGTACCAAATTTCTTAAAAAATCCCTCTAACGCCTGTGGCTCAAACCCCTCAACTTGCGGGTCAATCGTTACCACGCCGAGCTCAAACTTCACTGGAGATGATGCCTGAAAATGACGCAAAATATGAAACAAACTCAGCGAATCCTTACCCCCCGATACTGCCAATAAAATCTTATCCCCCGCCCTAATCATCCCAAAATCAGCAATCGCCTTGCCAACTGGTTTTAGAAGTAATTTAGGTAACTTTCGAATCATCTTTGAAATTTTACAGCCTATCCAGTGGCAATTCATCATTGTTTTTTAAGTGCGTGCTGTAATGTCCGTTTTTTGGCTGGCGTGGAAAACAAGCTGTTACTGCCACAAATTGGTTTTGGCATTCTGATTCTTGCTTATTATGAATCCAAATTTACACTAGAAAGACTCTTAAATTAAAATAGTTTACATAAAAATATTTTGAATTTATAATAGTTGAGAAAATTTTACAACTCTATAAAAAACTATGAAATCTATAAAAAAAATTATCTGAGACCTTTGCATAATTCATAATTCCCCATCCTATTTTCAACCCTTGCAATTTTTCAAAAAAAAATAGCTCAAAATTTCCGTATTTTTCCATAAAAATCTAAAAAACACCTTGTTT
>NZ_FXLV01000097.1 GCF_900180345.1 Bathymodiolus heckerae thiotrophic gill symbiont | reverse complement strand
TCAACCCCAAACACAGGTCAACAAAATCTTTTTCATTCAGAGCTTTTCTCCCAATTAGACACTAAAGACCCTTTAATACAGCTGGCCAATGCCATTAACTGGGCAGTCTTTGATCATAGCTTTGAGCAGTATTACTCTAAAGACAACGGCAGACCCTCAAAACCCATTAGGCTGATGGTGGGCTTACTCATGCTTAAACAGTTGGAGAACCTCTCTGACGAGCGTGTTGTGTTGCAGTTTAAGCGCAACCCTTATTACCAATACTTCTGTGGCTATCCAAACTACACGCCTGATGTTCCTTGCAATGCTACTGAACTGGTACATTTTAGAAAGCGCATTGGCACCCAAGGTTTTAATCTTATTTTTAAAATGAGTATTGAATTGCATGGTAGCTTAGCACAAGAGCCAAGCGTGTTAATTGACACCACCGTACAAGAAAAAAACATCACCTATCCTACTGATGCCAAACTGGCAATCAAGATTATCAATCGCCTTAACAAGCTGGCAAAACACCATAACATTCAACAGCGCCGTACTTATGTCAAAGAGGTTAAAAATTGTCGCTTGGCAATCAGACACTTCCGTCATGTTAAAAAGCGCACCAAAGCTAAGAAAGCACTAACAAGACTTAGAACCATTGCCAATAAGCTCATCAGAGAATTGCAACGCAAACTACCTCAATATCTGTTGTTTACAACCTATCAAAAAGACTTCTTGCTCTACCAACAAGTGCTAGCACAAAAGCCCAAGGACAAGAATAAAATCTATTCATTGCATGAAGCTAATGTTTATGTCATTGCCAAGGGCAAGGATCATAAACAATATGAATACGGCAACAAAGTGTCCATTGTATCAACCAAAGACAATAACATTATTGTTGGCGTTGTGAGTCATAACAAAAACATTCACGATTCCAAAACCTTATACGCTGCCATTGGTCATGCTAATAGCAATAGAGATAAAAACAAGCCCATTAAACAGGCAGTATGCGATAGAGGTTATGTTGGTGCAAAAGAGGTATTGGGTGCAAAAATTATCCTCCCTAAGAAGGCACTTAAACGAGACAATCGTTATCAGCGCGATAAAAAGCGCAAACTGTGTAAAAGACGTGCTGCCATAGAGCCTATTATTGGACACTTAAAGTCAGACTTCAGGCTATCTAGAAATCTACTAAAAGGGCAGATTGGCGATGAGATTAATGTTTTAATGGCTGCTTGCGCTTGGAATTTAAGAAAGTGGCTAGTTGCCACTACTATTTTTTTGTTTTTACAAAAGGTTCGCTATTTTTTTATAAAGAATCATTGGTTTATGTTGCAGTATGCAAAAGCTTGTAATTAAATAAGGTTTGGTTATTTTGAATTGGATTTTTAAGGGTTGACTAA
>NZ_FXLV01000096.1 GCF_900180345.1 Bathymodiolus heckerae thiotrophic gill symbiont | reverse complement strand
GCAGTTAGGAATAGGCTTTAGCCTAGGCGGCTTATCCATTATCCATCGTTGCGCCAAAACCATCGCTACCGATCGCATAAAAGGCGGTGTCAATTACGACAGCAACGATAGATACTGCCTAGACGGGCAGCGCCTAATCGCTATTTCTGGCACCGATGGGCAATCAGGTAGCGAATACCGCACTGAGATTAACAACTTTAGCAAAGTTAAATACAACGGCAATCATTGGACAGTGCAAACCAAATCAGGACAAACTTTTGAATATGGCAACACCCCAGATTCTAAGATTGAAGCTCAAGGCAAGTCAGTTGTTAGGCTTTGGACGGTCAATAAAATTACTGATGCTGCCAACAATACGATTAATTATATTTACAATGAAGACAACGCGAATGGCGAATACACTTTAAGCCGAATTAACTATACTAACAATTCAGTTAGGTTGACTTATGAAGATAGAAACGATACCCATACCTCTTATCAAGCAGGCGGCAAATTACGACAAACTAAACGCTTGAGCAATATCACCACTTATGTAAACAACAATAGTATTAGAACTTATGATTTAGAATATCAATATCAGGGTACACCTAAGAGAAGTCAACTGACTTCAATTGAGGAATGTGTTAACGGTCAATGTTTGCCAAAAACTGAGTTTAAGTGGCAACACAACGCTGGTAACTTTTTTTTAGGTGAGCAATGGCAAAATGACTTAGGTGAAGACTGGAAAAATCGCCCAATCCACAAAAGCGGTAAACATTCCATACTAATTGACATGAACGGTGACGGGATGCCCGACCGTGTCTTTGACAGAATCCCAAGTAATAATGATCAACAAGCATTATTTGTTTATTATAATACAGGTAGTGGTTTTGACTCAGGTCATCAAGAGCAAGGTGACTTAGGCGATGCCTGGAAAAATCGCCCAATCTACAAAGGCGGTGAACATTCCACACTAATTGACATGAATGGCGACGGACTGATCGACCGTGTCTTTGACAGAAACCCAAGTAATAATCAACAAGGAATGTATGTTTATCTTAATACAGGTAGTGGTTTTTACTCAGGTCAGCAATGGCAAAATGACATAGGCGAAGACTGGAAAAATCGCCCAATCCACAAAGGCGGTGAATATTCCACACTAATTGACATGAACGGTGACGGGCTGCCCGACCGTATCCTTGACAGAAACCCAAGTGATCAACAAGGAATATATGTTTATCTTAATACAGGTAGTGGTTTTGACTCAGGTCAGCAATGGCAAAATGACCTAGGCGATGACTGGAAAAATCGCCCAATCCACAAAAGCGGTAAACATTCCACACTAATTGACATGAATGGCGACGGACTGCCCGACCGTGTCTTTGACGGAAACCCAAGCAATGATCAACAAGGAATATATGT
>NZ_FXLV01000095.1 GCF_900180345.1 Bathymodiolus heckerae thiotrophic gill symbiont | reverse complement strand
TTGCTCAATTGTTAGATTTATTCTCTCTTTTCTGGTTTTTATTATTTGCGTCATTTTAACCTCCTTATTTTTTGTATTATAAGGCTATCTTTGTGTCTAAGAAAGTTAGATCATTACAGTTTTGATGGTTGTTTGTGCGTGGAATTCAAAAAAGTGAATAAGGGAAGCTACTATTTTTTTTATTTTTGTAGGAGGTTAACTTGTTTTTTTATGGTATTAGGTAAAAACGCTTTTGTTGACTTTGGTTGTGGATAGAGTGTTTGAAGGATTTTTAAATTTATCCAATATTGGATAAAAAATTAATAATTTGACAAAACATAAATATTAAGGTAAAAGTTAAATTAAAAGCCTTATTTTTAGGGCAAAAAAAACTACAAAAAAAGGGGATTTCACAATGAATTTAATCTGCATCAGCAAAAAATTTACTCGCACTTTAATATTAACATTTCTCATTACTTTGCCAATTGAAGTTTATGCTACTAGCACATATCAATTGGCAAATGTACACTCTACTAGTATTAATCTAGCCCTTGGCAAATCCACCACACAATCTAGCACACGCTATTCCACTTCTGCTTCTGGCAAAGCAGTAGATGGCAATACTAGTGGTAACTTCTTTGATGGCAAATTTTCAGTTACTCACACCTATAAAGATCAAGGTGCTTGGTGGCAGGTTGACTTAGGTGCTATTAAAACCATGAACCAAATCATTATTTACAATCGCACTGATTGCTGTAAGGATAGGCTGAGTCAATACAGGGTTACCGTTTCCATTGATCCAACTCATAATAATAAGACCTATCAAAAAGACTTCCATTCTGCTCCTGATCCTGTAGCCACCATTGATCTAGGTATAGGGGGTATAGATGGTCGTTATGTTAAAATTCAACTATTAAACAAGAATCCCTCCGTATTATCTCTAGCAGAAGTGAAAGTTATGGGATTATATGAAGAAGACTCAGGCATTATTTACGATAACAATAAAAATCTAGCCCTTGGCAAATCCACCACACAATCTAGCACACGCTATTCCACTTCTACTTCTGGCAAAGCAGTAGATGGCAATACTAGTGGTAACTTCTTTGATGGCAAATTTTCAGTTACTCACACCTATAAAGATCAAGGTGCTTGGTGGCAGGTTGACTTAGGTGCTATTAAAACTATTAACCAAATCATTATTTACAATCGCACTGATTGCTGTAAGGATAGGCTAAGTCAATACAGGATTACCGTTTCCATTGATCCAACTTATAATAAAACCTATCAAAAAGACTTCCATTCTGTTCCTGATCCTGTAGCCACCATTGATCTAGGTATAAAGGGTATAGAAGGTCGTTATGTTAAAATTCAACTATTAAACAAGGATCCCTCCGTATTATCTCTAGCGGAAGTGAAAGTTATGGGCTTAGATAAAAAAGACTCAAACATTATTA
>NZ_FXLV01000094.1 GCF_900180345.1 Bathymodiolus heckerae thiotrophic gill symbiont | reverse complement strand
GCCAGCCCTCACACCCCACAAAGTATTACAAACCCAAATACCAACAATCAAGACAGAAACTACACCTACGATGCCAACGGCAACATAACCCAAAACGATGACAAAATCATCCAATGGACCTCCTTTAATAAACCCAAGCGTTTTGCCAAAAATAACAACAATGACGCCACTACCTTTGTCTATGGTCCTGATAAAGCTAGATACCAAAAGATGCAAACCAAAGCGATGCCAACACCACCATTACCACCACCTACATCGGCAAACTCTACGAACAAATCAAACAAAACACCAACACCGAACACAAGCACTTCATCTACGCCGATGGGCAACTCATCGCCATTCACATCAAAACAGGCACAACAAACTCAACCACAACCCCCATCCCCGACAAAACCCGCTACCTCCACTACGATAACCTCGGCAGCATTGACACCATCACCGATGGACAAGGTAATATTGTTGAGCGTATGAGCTATCATGCATTTGGAGAAAGAAGACAAGGCGACTGGCGTACCAGCGACCCACTACTTCCAATCATCCCAGCCTTAACTAATAGAGGCTTTACTGGGCACGAACACATTGATGAGATGGGCTTTATTCATATGAATGGTAGAGTATATGACCCGAGTATTGGACGGTTTTTGAGTGCAGATCCCAATGTGTTTCACCCATACAACACACAAGATTACAATAGATACTCTTACGCCACTAACAATCCTTTAAAATATGTTGATATGAATGGGTTTGGGTGGTTTAAAAAGTTATTTAGAAAGATTGTTAAAATTGTTGTTATCGTTGTTGTAGTTGCAGCGGTTATAGTAACTGCAGGTGGTGCAGCAGCATTTGGTGCATTAGGAAGTGCTGCTAGTGCTATCACAGGCGCAGTAGGATTGGCAACCTCCACTATTGGTGCCATTGCCACAGGTGCAAAAATCGGCTTTTTAGCAGGGGCAGTGTCGACAGGCTCCCTTAAGGGAGCATTCAAAGGAGCAATCTATGGTGGGGCTAGCGCAGGTTTAGCGCAATACATTGGTCACAGCATGGATGTAGACACCCTAACAGGTGTTAATAAGCACATTGCTCATGGCTTTGCCCAAGGGGCAAGTAGTCAAATTATAGGTGGTAATTTTAAAGATGGGTTTATGGGTGGATTTACCGGCTCATTCGCTGGAGGTTATATGAAAAATGGCGGTGATTGGAGTGATATTGCAGGACGCACAGCCATTGCTGCTGCGGCAGGTGGTGTCGCTGCAGAACTAGGTGGGGGTAAGTTTGCGAATGGGGCAAGGAGTGCGGCGTTTGTGCATTTGTTTAATCATGAAGGTGGGAATATTTCCAAAAATTTACAAACAAATAATGTGGTAAATGCAAATGCTGGAGGCAGTGGTAGTTTATTTTTAGGTGTTGGCGGCGTATCTGCATCTACTGGGGTT
>NZ_FXLV01000093.1 GCF_900180345.1 Bathymodiolus heckerae thiotrophic gill symbiont | reverse complement strand
TAAACCTTGTCCTAGCAGGGCTAAGGCTGGGTTTAAAAAATTGCCAAGCGGGTGAAAAGTGGATTTTTGATGATTATTCATATTTATGCAAAGGTCTCTATCAAGTTGGCTAAAAAAGAAAATTTAGAATTGAATGATGAGTATTGGTTGGTTCTTAATTTTTATAACGAGAATGGTGTTCATAAAGAGACTGGAGCACTGGTTAAACAATCTTGTTAAAAAAATCACTGATAATAAGTAACTTTCATTAGACAAAGGACACAGTATTGTCATTACAACACCGAATAAATAACGCATAATATCATAAGCAAAACTTTACAACTTGTCGATCAAAAACCATCACCATGAGTATTATTAGCAATCAACAAATAACAGCAGTCATTTTGGCAGGAGGTCGTTCTAGTCGTATGAATGGTCAAGATAAAGGGCTAATACAACTCAACCAAAAACCACTAATTCAATATATAATTGAAGTGATTGAAAATGAAGTTGATAGTATTTTAATTAATGCCAATCGCAACCAAAAAAGGTATCAAAAATTTATTAAAAACCCAATTATTGAAGATAATACAACAAATTTTCAAGGCCCCTTGGCAGGCTTTGCCAAAGCTATGGAGGTTGCTAAAACACCTTATTTGTTAGTATTACCTTGTGATTGTCCGATGATTGGATCAGAATTATTAACCACCCTAAAAACCGAACTAATAAAACAAAAAGCACAAATTTGTGTGGCACATGATGGCAATAGATTGCAGCCTACTTTTGCCTTGCTAAAAACTGATTTACTCAGCAGTTTGTTGGCTTATTTAGCTACCGATGATCGAAAAATCGATTTGTGGTATCAGCAGCATACATTGGCAATTGCTGATTTATCTCAATATCAAGATTTCTTCATTAACCTGAACACGCCACAAGATTACGCCTCTTTAACTCAAGTAAATCGTATTAAAAATGTGCCAATATTAGGTTTTTCTGCTTTTAGTGGCACAAGGAAAACCACATTAATCATTCAACTTATCAAATATTTAAAACAAAAAAATATTCGCCTTGCTTATCTAAAGCACGGACATCATAATTTTGAAATAGACCATAAAGGAAAAGACAGTTACGAATGTTACCACGCAGGTGCTGAACAAGTGCTCATCAGCTCTGCTGATAAATTTGCCCTAATCAATCGTTATACTGAGCAAGAATTAGGACTGTTTGCATTGTTTGAACAGCTGAATTTGAAGCAATTAGATTTGATTTTGGTTGAGGGGTTTAAGCACGAAATTTTCCCTAAAATAGAGCTACAAAGACAAGCGCTCAATCATCCTAATATTTTTGAAAATGATGTTAATGTGATTGCTTTTGCTGGTGATAAAATTCCCATTGAGTGTGATAGAGTATCGTTAGATATTAACGATATTGAGCAAATTGGTGATTTTATTTTGGCCTATATAAGGCAGTAAAAAGGCTGTATTTTTACCCACTCCCCTGCC
>NZ_FXLV01000092.1 GCF_900180345.1 Bathymodiolus heckerae thiotrophic gill symbiont | reverse complement strand
CCAAGTAACATTATTTTTAATAGCAGTCTCTCCTGCAGCAGTATCAAGCTTTGCCCAGCCACGCAAGGTATCATCCATGTTATCTACAGTCATTGCAGTTCTAATAAACATACCTTCTGCATTTGTTAAACTCGAAATATCCCAACTGCCAATGCTTTGGTTAAAGGCGGTTGCTTCATAAAACATCAAAAATACACTTTTTACATTGCTAACATTCCAACTGTCAATATTTTGGTTAAAGGCGGTTGCTTTATAAAACATAAGAAGCATATTCTTTACATTGCTAACATCCCAACTGTCAATATTTTGGTTAAAGGCGGTTGCTTTTACAAACATAGAGTTCATGTTTGTCACATTACTAACATCCCAACTGTCAATATCTTGGTTAAAGGCAGTTGCATCAGAAAACATACCAGACATATCAATTACATAGCTAACATCCCAATTTGTTAAATCATCATCAGAGCCATTACCATCAATATCAACCTTATCTCTTAAAAAGGTAACACTAGTTGTGTTTTTAGTGGCAGTAGCGTTGGGGTTACCAGCAAGATTTGTAAAGGTATTCGCTGCAACCGTAATGGCGACATTAGAATGCCTTCCACTTAGGTTTGGGGTTACCATAATGGTATATTGAGTGTCACTTACTTTGGTAAATGAGCCAGTATCAATAGTGCCATTTACAATGCCAACATCATCAACAGTAAACGACCCGTCCTTAATCGCTTCATTAAAATTAAATGCGATTATCTTGGTGGCAATACTTGCTCCTCCGCTGCCTGTAATCGTTAGGGTTGGGGAAGTCGCAAGTATTAAGTTACCATTAGTAATCAAATTATCCAACAAATTGGCACTATAGGCAACATTTGATAACGCAATGGTTATTGAACTATTAAGCGCTCTGGTGCCATTATGGTCAATAGTCAGTTTAGTGCCAGTGCCATCGGCAGCTGCTGTTACAAAATCACTCAGATTAGAAATAGAGTAACCTATTAACAAGTCTTTAAGATCAATAATATCTGCATTAGCATTTATACTTGTATTTCCCACGGTAAAGTCGGTAATAATATCATTGCCTGCATTTTCAAAGCCGTAATCAAAAGTATTTCTACCGCCTGCACCAGTTAAAGTGTCATCGCCTGCACCACCGATTAAAATATCATTCGTCGTGCCACCAGTCAGCGTATCGTTACCGCCTAAGCCGTGCAGTGTGGTTTTTATGCTGGTTGTGGCAAGTGTGTCAGCAGTGACGGTGCCTTGTATCGTCTTGCTGCCATCAAAAGTGCCATTAATAGTCCAATTATAGGTGTCTATTAAATATTGTTTGGCAGTAGCATCGGTGTAATCTTCGATGTCCCAAGTAACATTATTTTTAATAGCAGTCTCTCCTGCAGCAGTATCAAGCTTTGCCCAGCCACGCAAGGTATCATCCATGTTATCTACAGTCATTGCAGTTCTAATAAACATACCTTCTGCATTTGTT
>NZ_FXLV01000091.1 GCF_900180345.1 Bathymodiolus heckerae thiotrophic gill symbiont | reverse complement strand
GCTCAAAGCTATGATCAAAGACTGCCCAGTTAATGGCATTGGCCAGCTGTATTAAAGGGTCTTTAGTGTCTAATTGGGAGAAAAGCTCTGAATGAAAAAGATTTTGTTGACCTGTGTTTGGGGTTGACTAAGTAGTTGATAACTATAGTATTTTACTATAAATTTCAGGATAAATACAAGGTTTTTAGGGTTAATTTAGGATTTTTTTTTGGTTTAATGCAGAGGTCTTTTTTTGGGTAAAAAAGTGCTATTTTATGCATTTCATAAGTTGTAATGGATTAATGCAGTGGTCTCATAGTGTGAATAACACCCTGTCAAAATATTTAGAATTTAATAAGTCATACGGCGTAACAAAATAACCACCGTCTGCATCAATATCTAAATCATAACCCAAATCTTTGGCAGTTTTCCAGTATAAATACCAAATATACTGAGAGCAATAAAACGCACTATTATCGGTTTTTTCAACTATCTTATATTGCTTGTGCTTTGTCTTAGAAATGTTTTTCAAAAAAGCAGTTGTAAATTTTTTATTGAATGCCTTATACCTTAAGACTGTAAATTTTTTTTTCTTACTCAACCACAGTATGACATCTGTTTCGTAATAACCAGTACAAAATTGTGGGTATTCACCAACTTTGTATTTGTTAACTATTATTGCGGAATGTCCAAACCATGATAGTGGACTTGTCCAATCTTTACTAGTAACAATAATATCTCCAATTTTTAACTTGTTACTCGCTTGATAAAGCTGCTGATGAGATTTCCAAGTATTAAATTCTGGTGCATTAGAAGCAGAACAACCGCCAAGAAAGGCGGTTGCTATCAATAAAGCAATCAATAGTTTGATGCTATTAATCACTATTCACTAAGCATATTCATTCTTTACATTTGTTTTTTATTTGTGCTGTTTCTATTGCCTCTACAATGCCTTTGTATTTGGCAACATCTGCTTCACTATCGCCTGATAATTTACTAACTGGAACTAAAATTAAAAACACGCCCCATGCATCATCGGTTGCTTTTGAATTTTGCATTTCTGAGAATTTAGCCAATTTAGCCCTAGCATCTGACATTTTTGTGTTTAAAACTGAACAACTATTATCAATATATCGTTCATGTGATACATAAGATGCCGAAATACTTTCTGGTCTATTAGCGCAACCTGTCGTAAGAATAACTGTAACCAATATCATTAATGAAATACTCTTGTTCAATGCAAACATAATCATTCTTATTATAAGTTAAAAAATAAATTATACCACAATTATATATTGAGACCTTTACATAATTCATAATTCCCCATCCTATTTTCAACCCTTGCAATTTTTCAAAAAAAATAGCTCAAAATTTCTGTATTTTTCCATAAAAATCTAAAAAACACCTTGTTTGTCTGATTTTTTTAGCCTTTTTTACTCACTGGATATAATAATCCCTTAGGCTTTTTAATCGCTGCATTTCTTTAAAAATATTCATGCCAGTTTTAAGGTTATGACTCATGGCAATCAGTTGTACTCTGGTTTTGTTTCTCTCTAGTCCAAGGTATCTTGCCTTGCCTAAACCGTGATGAAGTTTTAGCAAGCCAAAAGTGCGTTCTACGATATAACGAATG
>NZ_FXLV01000090.1 GCF_900180345.1 Bathymodiolus heckerae thiotrophic gill symbiont | reverse complement strand
AGAATGGGGGGTAGTTTTGGTGCTGGGTTCCTAGCAGGTTCAGTTGGTTCTTACCTTGGTTCATCAGGTAATGCAGTTAATACTAGCGAGCTTGTTGCCAATACCATTACAGATGCGGTAGTTGGGGGTACAGTCTCAGTTATCGGTGGGGGTAAGTTTGCTAATGGGGCACAGACTGGGGCGTTTAGGTATTTGTTTAATGAGAGTATGCATGCTGGGAAGGGGTTGCAGGTTAGGTTTAGTACAAAAGATTATGATAACGGTGCTACTGTTGGTTTGTATGAATCTGCAGAGGGCTCTTATGTTTCTCATGGTGGAAAGCCTAGCCAAGTTAGAAAAGAATTATCTTATTTTTCCTCAAGTCCCAAGGGGTCTGATATTATGTCTCAAAGTGGCACTTTAACCATCTATCCTGGTTCTGCTAGTGCACCTCTTGGTAAAACATATTTTTATTATAGTGGTGGTGGACATATTGATAGTATTGCTCATGAAATTGGCCATACAGTTTTTGGTGGCTCTTATTTAGATTATTTAGGTCAAGATATTCATACTCCCTGTGGGTCTTGTCGCGTTGGCAATGTTCAGATTAATCAAAATTCTTTTAGGGCGTGGCGTGGCGTAGGAAACAGGAGTGTCTACACAGAAACTGGCATTGGACACCCTTATGAAGGGCATATGTTTTGGACAAACTAATTTATGTTCTTAATTAAATTACCCCTTTTACTGTTGCTATTTTTACATAGTTTTGTTGCGTTGAGTAGTTCATATATTTCGTCTAATATTACTTGCAAGCCAGTTGATACTTGGTTGGAATCAGAAAAAGAACTATTAACAAAAAAACTTGGAAATGAGAATTTTGATGAGTTGATTTTTTTAGAGGTTAATAAAAATTATATTCATAAAGAAACTGGAAATTGTATCTATAAAAGCGATGCTCTTATTGTGGCTTTTCACCAAGGCAATGAAGGGGGAGGGGGAGATATATTTATCGTTCCTGTGCGTAAAGTCCATAATGGGAAAAGACTTATATATTCTAAGCATTCAGTATACATGTTCTCAGATGACTATACTATAGAGAAGCAATTCTCATTTGAAATAAATGAAAAAACAAACTACTTTAATGTTGCTAGTGCTAAATTTATTTATAGTCAACACCTATACCCTAAACAATATGCAATAGTTGCAATATTTACATATAAAGATAAGAGAAAATATGCATATGTTATAAAGACAAAACCAACAACAAGATGGTGAAGAATAATGGAAGGTAATATTGTTGAGCGTATGAGTTATCATGCATTTGGAGAAAGGCGTACCAGCGACCCACTACTCCCCATCATCCCAGCCCTAACCAACAGAGGCTTCACTGGGCACGAACACATTGATGAGATGGGCTTTATTCATATGAATGGTAGAGTATACGACCCGAGTATTGGACGGTTTTTAAGTGCGGATACCTATATCCAAGACCCTTACAATACACAAAGTTACAACAGATACAGTTATGTAATGAATAATCCTCTTAAATACACTGATCCGAGTGGCTACTTGAGTTGGAACCCCTTTAAGGCATTGAAAAAAGCTTGGAGAAATGTCAAGAAATACGGCAGGAAAATTGTAGTAATAGCTGCCGCTATTTACACAGGTGGTG
>NZ_FXLV01000089.1 GCF_900180345.1 Bathymodiolus heckerae thiotrophic gill symbiont | reverse complement strand
GCATTGAACTCTGATCCTACTTGTGTAGATCTCGGTGGACGCCGTAACATTAAAACACTAATTCGACTGGAGCCATCCTTGAAATACCACCCTGGTATGGTTGGGGTTCTAACCTAGGTCCGTTATCCGGATTGGGGACAATGCATGGTGGGTAGTTTGACTGGGGCGGTCTCCTCCCAAAGAGTAACGGAGGAGCGCAAAGGTACCCTCAGCACGGTCGGACATCGTGCAATGAGCGCAAAGGTAAAAGGGTGCTTGACTGCGAGACTGACACGTCGAGCAGGTAGGAAACTAGGTCTTAGTGATCCGGTGGTTCTGAGTGGAAGGACCATCGCTCAACGGATAAAAGGTACGCCGGGGATAACAGGCTGATACCGCCCAAGAGTTCACATCGACGGCGGTGTTTGGCACCTCGATGTCGGCTCATCACATCCTGGGGCTGAAGCAGGTCCCAAGGGTATGGCTGTTCGCCATTTAAAGTGGTACGCGAGCTGGGTTTAGAACGTCGTGAGACAGTTCGGTCCCTATCTACCGTGGGCGTTGGAGACTTGAGGGAAGCTGTTCTTAGTACGAGAGGACCGGAATGGACACACCTCTGGTGTTTCGGTTGTGACGCCAGTCGCATTGCCGAGTAGCTATGTGTGGAAAGGATAACCGCTGAAAGCATCTAAGCGGGAAGCCCCTCCCAAGATTAGGTCTCCCTGATAGTTTAACTATCCTAAAGATCCCTTGAAGACTACGAGGTTGATAGGCAGGGTGTGGAAGCACAGTGATGTGTGAAGCTAACCTGTACTAATTGATCGTGAGACTTGACCATATAACACCCAAATTATTTGAGTGAATCTGTAATTTTTGTGTTGATGTGTCATGCAATACACTGAGTAAGTGTGCAAACTTTATAAAATGTATTATTTTGTTATACCGTTTCTTTATGGTATAAAAACTTTTTAATTGGCCTCTAACTTATTGTTTTGGATTTTAAAATCCTGGGATAAGTTGAGATTTAGTTATTTTTAGAATTTTTCAAGGAAAATTTTTAAAATGTGAGGGTGCATAGTAGAAACTATGTAACTGAATGTTTTAAAAATTTAACGCAGAAAAAACCGAAAATAAGAAAATTAGAGGCAACCAGTTTGCTTAGTGACAATAGCGAGTGTGCCCCACCTGATCCCATACCGAACTCAGAAGTGAAACCACTTAGCGCCGATGGTAGTGTGGGGTCTCCCCATGTGAGAGTAGGACATTGCTAGGCTTTAATTTCGGCTATTTTTGGTTTTTACTGCGTTAGATTTTCAGTCGTTTAGTTTTACTAAGCTCCTTAAAATTTTCCTTGTAAAATTCTAAAAATTCCATAAAATACCCCAGTATCTATTAGGTGCTGGGGTATTTTTTTGTCTACTACTTTTTAATTAACAAAGATCTTTGCATAAATATGAATAATCACTTGAATTCGCATAACAAGTGCAATTTTAATTGTAATTAAATAGCCAGTTGTAATAAACTTTGCTATTTTCTTACTACGGGAAATTGCAATGAATTATCAACAACTGACTAACGATGAACGATACCAGATAAAAGCGTGTTTACAACTACATATGAATCAGATTGGCATTGCCAATCTGTTAAACAGAAGTCCGGCAACTATCTCACGTGAGATTAAACATAATACTGGCAAACGAGGCTATCGACCCAAGCAAGCCAATGAGCTTGCTACTATGCGTAGA
>NZ_FXLV01000088.1 GCF_900180345.1 Bathymodiolus heckerae thiotrophic gill symbiont | reverse complement strand
TCAATTTTTGCCAGATTGGTGATTTTATTAAACCTTGTCCTAGCAGGGCTAAGGCTGGGTTTAAAAAATTGCCAAGCGGGTGAAAAGTGGATTTTTGATGATTATTCATATTTATGCAAAGGTCTCATATAGTAAAAATATCCAATGACTTTGAGAACTATAAACAGGCTTTGACTTGGCAAGCCTTTCTTGATTTACCTTGTTTATTTGCCTCAATTCGAGCATTGAAGTAGGTATTACGACGACAAAGGAGATACATATGTATAATAACGACACAGAGCAACAACAAACAGAGGAAGACAAAATGAAAGACATTACGGATATGATAGAAAATTGTAAGCACCTGATAAAAGTATTCGTTAAAAACGGAAAGAACTTTATAATTAAAAAATATAGACTTTCTACCAGTAAAAAAATTATTTACTCTGATACTGGTGGAAGTAGAGACTTAGCAATACCAGTAAGAATGGTTACAAAAGTTGAAATAATATAACAGGAAACAACAATGAATAAAATAAAAACAATAATCGCTCTACTAATATTAAACACATCAATACTTGCCTGCAACAACCCACATTTACCCGCCCCTTGGACGCAAGTGCTTTCAGTTGAGAACGGCATACTTGATTTAAAAACGACCCTAGGAACTGGGGAGATAGCTTTTAGTTATGGATTTTTGGACAACATAGACCTACCGACAATCAACAAAGACAAAACCCTCAGTGAACTCGTGATGAATAATTTTCACCCAATGCATCAAAAATATCCAGATTTGCACGCCACTGCTGCCAAAATCGTCAACAGTTACATCAAAAGAGCAACAGTAAAACGGGCAACAAAAGTAAAATTTACCCTTCCTAACTCTTATTTAAAACACGGCGAAAAATTATCAAGAAACCCAATCACTATCAACTACTGGGGTATAAACCAATCACAAAAAGACCCAAGCGACTTAGGTGAGGATTTAGTTAATATGGGATTTGCTCACGATTGGTTGGGTGGTCCGAGACAAAAGTGGACAAAATCAGAACTGTTACATATTATTCATAGCAGTAGTAACTATGAATAATAACCCTATCTGCTCAATCTTCCATTGTCCATATACCACTTGAAAAGCGGCACAGTTGCACTAATTATAACTGTTGCAAAGGCTGATTGTTCAGGAGTTGGGTTATCTAAATGCATCAACCAAATCGATATATTGTAAGAAAAAATAGTATAAGATAAAACAAAAAGTTTAGATGCTATTCTTAATTCGTTCCACGTTTTAATATTCATTATCGCCCACTTTTGTATAATTTTAAACCGATGTAAATAAAACCAAACAGGATCATTGAAGATGATAAAAAGATACCGAGTGCAGAAAATAAACCAGTCAGATATTCAACCTGTTTGGTCTTTTCAATTTCAATATCTTTTTTGATTTTCAAATTTAAAAGAACATTCGCCAACTCAGACTTTATTTTTTCATCTTCAAATTCTGCAAGGATTGAAATTGCTAAACCCAAAGCCTTTTCGTTTGATTTTCTATCTTTGTTTTTTGTCTTAAAATTCTTGTCTTGCTTGTCCAGCCTTACCTCTTTGACATCTCCAGTTGTATCGCTAACTACAGCACTAATGACCCCTACTTGGGCAGTCTTGTTTAATGCTTCTTGATTTATTACGCAACCACTCAGATAAATATAAAAAACAGAAAAAATTAAAACTCTTGAATTCGCACATTAAGTGCAATTTCTCCTAAGCCGTTAATAAATCAACAGCCTTTCCTAAAAATAACTCAACTGGTTGTTTCCCACCTCGTGTTTTTCGAGGTCTTGTGTTGAGTCGCTTCAT
>NZ_FXLV01000087.1 GCF_900180345.1 Bathymodiolus heckerae thiotrophic gill symbiont | reverse complement strand
ACAACATTTAGACGGCACAAGATACAAAAGCAATGTCATTGTTCAAAATAGCAACAATTCTACCGTGGTTGAAGCCGCTAACGCCTTATTCAACAAACATCCTGACACCAGCATTATCGTTAAATTTGACCAAAACGGCAATCTGGTTACCCTAAAAGGTGAGGCTTACACCCCAACAGGAGACATTCGTGTTAATTTTGTTGATCACGGTGCTGATTTAACTCAAGAAGGCGCACAATCATTAGTAGATAAAGCCAAAATACTACAACAAACCTATGGCAATGATAACACCAGAATCAAGCGTATAGCTTTGGTTGGGTGTGATACCGATGGCGTTAGTCAAGGTTTAACTCGAGACTTTGCCTATATTGCTTATAACGACATACCAGCCCTACAGCACACAGAAATTACTGGCAGGACAGGGCAAGTTCAAGTGAATGATGACGGCACTAAGACCATGACGACAGACGGCACTAAAACGATTTACAGTTGGGATAACGACAAAGGGGAGATTGCCCAAAAAACTGAGACGGTTAAGCGCTATAGTGATAGTCTAGAAAATCCATTAAGTGACCTTGATGATCAAATAAAGGAAATAGAAAAGTTGCTTGACAGTAAAAAATTCCAATCTCACAAAAAAAGCAAACATCACGGTATCTTAGTTAATACTCTTGAGGTTTTACATAAAATACAAAGAAATGGATTGGGACCTTCTCTTGATAAGTTAGAGCCAGTTAGATCAGATTTTCATGCACATTTGGAAAAAAATCCAAGCTCAGAGATTTCAACAAAATTAGGCGAGATATACTCTTTTTTAAATGAATATATGCTTAAACTCAAAGCATATGCAATACTTCGATCTTCTCTATATGAAGAATGCGACAAAGCCGAATTATTGGGAGTTGACAGAAAGATTGAAAAATTAGAGGATATTCACAATCAGCTCTCAAAGACATTAAGAGGGGAGTCTGACATGAATTTATGGGCGAAAAAAGATAGATTATATATAGAACGGCGCATTCGAAGGGCTAAAAGGTTTCAAGAAAAACTTAGAGAATGGAAGCAACCTGTGGTAACTATGGGCAACACAGATCCATTTACAGGGGGTAAGCATCAAGTTGTTGTAACAGTAGAAAATGATCAAACTGAGGCCTTGTTAATCATTGAACTACGCCTGGCAAAAAAATATCCACACAATACAACTATTGTCCATATGGAAAAAAACGGTGATTATCAAGTTGTATTCGGCACTACATTAGATCAAATACCAAAAGGCGACCTCAAGGTTATAATTAATGGACATGGTAATTCAGATGGAATTGGGGGCAGGAGTGTTGAGGAAATTGCTAAACATATCGGTATAATAAATCAGGCTGTTGGTGATGATTCTGAGATAAAAAAAGTCAGTTTAGTTGCTTGCAGTTTAGGGAGTGAATATCCAAAAATGCTGTTGCCAAAGCTACAGGAAGAGGGCATAAATAGCGCCAAAGTAAGCACTAGATTGGGTGTGGTAGCTACTTGGCCTAATGGCAGAAAAACTGTGCTAGAGCCAACAGGAGAGCTCTCTAACAAATATCGCTCAAGCATACTCAAAGAAACTTACGCTTTTGATGAAAAAGGCGATATAGTCCTAGTAGATTCTTACACAGATGAGCATTATGATCTTGTTCTTTCTGCTAATAAAGATGGCACACCAAAAATAGAGCGCACTTATGGCAATAAGTTAATTAGTGAATTGAAAGGCGGGTTAAAAGTTCATGTCAAGGCTGCAGACTTTAATGAGGCTAAAGAACTGTTGCATCAGTTTGAAGAAAAACTGCCACCAGATGCTTCAATGGAACATATTAGCATCAAAACACAAAAAGATGACGATTGGTTTGATCAACATGATGCGTTAAAACTAGGGAAAAGCCTAGATAATTTAGGCGAGTATTTTGATGCAAGTATTTTGCTATACCCTGATCCTGATAAGGGCCAAGTGACAATGGCTACTCGTGATAAGGATTCTACAATGATGATTTTAAAGGACGATTCAAGGTTTTTAATGGAATCTGACTTTTCAAAAAATATTTTAAAATTGACAGAATGTGAAAATCCAAGGCATCGGATATGGGTATATGGGAGCAACGACTTTGACTCTGATATTCAAGTAATAATCGAACACAGGAAAATAGAAAGTATTCCCACAATAGAGGCAACTTTAGAAAA
>NZ_FXLV01000086.1 GCF_900180345.1 Bathymodiolus heckerae thiotrophic gill symbiont | reverse complement strand
GACTTCTGTTTAACAGATTGGCAATGCCAATCTGATTCATATGTAGTTGTAAACACGCTTTTATCTGGTATCGTTCATCGTTAGTCAGTTGTTGATAATTCATTGCAATTTCCCGTAGTAAGAAAATAGCAAAGTTTATTACAACTGGCTATTTAATTACAATTAAAATTGCATTTGTTATGCGAATTCAAGAAACAAACACCAGTTATGTGCTTAAGGTTAAAATATCAGCAGCTGATGTAGCCGATAAAACAGCCGATATTACCATTAACATCACCAATATCCTTGAGAATGTTCTAGGCATTAACAACCAAGGCAGAAACATTGCTGAGAATTCCAGTATCAATAGCAATGTAGGCGCCGTATTAAGCACCACAGGCACCATAACAGGCTTTGAGATTGTCAGTGGCAATACACAAAATACCTTTGCTATTAACAACACAGGACAAATCACCCTCGCAAAAGCACTAGATTATGAAGCCACTAACGCCTACACCTTAAGAATCAAAATCACAGGATCAGATGCAGTTGCCAAAGAAGCAAATGTAGCGATTAGCATTAGCAACATCTTGGAAAACACCATTGCCTTTAATAACCAACAACTCAATATTGTAAAAGGCTCAAGCGCCGACACTCTAGTTGGAACACTTGCCCTTAGTAGTGGTAGTAGCGCAGTTAATGCCTGGGAAATCACAGGGGGTGCAAATCAAAATGATTATAAGATTGACAATAATGGTATAGTTAAAGTTAAAACAACCTTAGCAAACACATCTGCCACCCACACTATCATAGTTAAAGCCAGTGGTGTTGATGCGGATAGCGTTAGTGCAACCATTACTATTAATGTCATCAACAACCCTGACCCAGCAGTCATTACCAATACTAATATTAGTCGCAATGAAGGCACCAGCCTCACCGCACTTAGTATCAATGCCACTAATGATCCAAACTCGCAAACACTCACCTATGGCATCAGCGGCACCGATGCTAACTTATTTAATGTGATTAGCACAACAGGCGTTATAACCTTTAAATCCGCCCCTGACTACGAAAACCCTACCGATTCTGGTAGTAATAATGTCTACAACCTTACTTTAGAAGTTAACGATGAAATCTCCACCACCACTAAAGCCATCAGCATTACTATTAACAACCTCAATGAGGCAAATATTGGCATTAGCCCACAAAGCAGAAACATTGCTGAGAATTCCAGTATCAATAGCACTATAGGCGCTGTATTAATCACCACAGGCACCGTAACAAACTTTGAGATTACTGCTGGTAATGACGCAGGCTTATTTAAGATCAATAACAGCGGACAAATCCAAGTGGCTAATGCCAGCCTAGATTATGAAACAACAGCCAGCCACACACTTAGCGTTAAAATAACAGGCACTGATGCAACCGATAAAACAGCTAATATTACCATTAACATCACCAATACCCCTGATACAGCACTAGAGAAAACCCCAACTGTGAAAGCAGGTGCTGATATTATTACTAGCATTAACAAGAGCGTTACCCTCACCGCTACAGGAAATGACCCAGATGGTAATAACAATGATCTTAAATACACATGGACACAAACCACAGGGATTAATGTCGCATTAACAGGGGCAGACACTGCAAGTGCTAGTTTCACCACCACTGCTGCTATGAAAGACACAGACCTTACCTTTAGCGTCAGTGTCTCTGATAACGAGGGTCTTAAAAGCGCTAGTGACAGCATTACTGTCAAAGTCAATAACGCCAAAGTAGTTGCTTTAGCTGTGCGTAAAGAAAGCAAAGCCGCCAATAAAGTGTTACTCAGTAAAGCAAGTAAAGTCGTAATGAGCAGACTCTCTTTTCTACGCCATAAGAAAAACAAACAAAGCGGCTTCAATGTCAGTGGTTTTGTTAATGGCATTCAAGTGAGTCTTGCTAACAGCGAACTCAAAAGAGTGATGAACAGCGTGCTAAGTGCCAATGGACTTAATCCTGTTATTAAAACCCCAACTAGAAAACTCAATCGCTGGGACACATGGACATCTGCCAAGCTTGTGATTGGTAATAGTAAAGGAGGCAACAATAACAAAACCAAATTTAACTTTAAATCCTTAAATATTGGCATGGATAGAAGCCTAGATGAAGACAAAATGCTAGGCTTTAGTCTAGGACTAGGCAAAGAAGACCGTACTGCCACTGGCACTGATTTCTCAGGCGATATTGACACCACGCAATGGACA
>NZ_FXLV01000085.1 GCF_900180345.1 Bathymodiolus heckerae thiotrophic gill symbiont | reverse complement strand
CATTCGTTATATCGTAGAACGCACTTTTGGCTTGCTAAAACTTCATCACGGTTTAGGCAAGGCAAGATACCTTGGACTAGAGAGAAACAAAACCAGAGTACAACTGATTGCCATGAGTCATAACCTTAAAACTGGCATGAATATTTTTAAAGAAATGCAGCGATTAAAAAGCCTAAGGGATTATTACATCCAGTGAGTAAAAAAGGCTAAAAAGAGAGAAATAAGGCTAAAAAAATCAAACAAACAAGGTGTTTTTTAGATTTTTATGGAAAAATACGGAAATTTTGAGCTATTTTTTTTGAAAAATTGCAAAGGTTGAAAATAGGATGGGGAATTATGAATTATGTAAAGGTCTCAATTAATAATTTTGGTGAAATTATTGAAAAATGTTGGTTAGATTTGTCAAGTCATTATCAAAATTGTATATTAGATGAATATGTGGTGATGCCTAATCATTTTCATGGGATTGTGATTATTGATAATGAGCGGGAAGAGAATGGTTGTAAACCATTCCCTACGAGTCATGGGTTGTCGGAGATAATGCGTGGTTTTAAAACTTTTTCGTCCAAAAGAATTAATGAGGAGGATGCATTGGTAAAGTTTAGGTGGCAGAAATCTTTTTATGATAGAGTGATTAGAGATCAAAAGGAATTGGATAATATTAGGTCTTATATTGTTGATAACCCCTTAAAATGGCATTTAGATAAAAACAATCCGATAAATTTGGTGTGAGGTTGTGGGGAATGGTTTGTAACCGTTCTTTTTTAAAAAAATATAGGTAGGGAACGGTTTGTAACCGTTCCTTTTTTCACAAAACACAGGTAGGGAATGGTTTGTAACCATTCCACTTTTTGATGGTAATTTGTTCTTTTTAAGATGTGGGGTTATAAAGCCTTTATTGCTTTTGATTGCACTGTTAGGAAGGGTTACAAACCCTTCCCTACTTGTTTGGCTGTGTTGGGAAGGGTGAGAACTTTTTTTTTACTTTTTTGTGCAAAACAAACAAAGTGTTTGTGAAACTTAAAGTTGGGGAATAGAAAAAAATAAATTTATGCAAACGATTGATATACAAAATTTAAAGGCTGATGACATTATTCGCAAGTGTGTGCATTGTGGATTTTGTTTGGCGACTTGTCCGACTTATCAATTATTGGGGAATGAGTTGGATTCGCCGAGGGGGCGTATTTATTTGATTAAATCGGCTTTGGAAAAGCGTCATTTTTCTCGGCAGAGTATCAAACATTTGGACCGATGTTTAACTTGTAGGTCGTGTGAAACGACTTGTCCATCGGGGGTGGAGTATGGTCAGTTGGTGGATATTGGGCGTGAGTTTGTGGAACGAAAACGCCCGTTTTGGCAGAGGGTGTATCGGTATTCTGTGCGTCAGTTCTTGACTACGCCTATTTTGTTTAATCTGGTAGGGCGTGTGTTGAGGCATTCTGGGGTGAGTGGGAAGGCTATTGAGCCTTTGGTAAAAACGGGTAAGGTTTTGTTATTAGGGGGTTGTGTGCAGGGTGTGCTTGCACCTAATATTAACCATAGTATTAAAAATATTTTAGCGAAACTTGGCTATGAAACGACAGAAACGCCACAAAAACAATGTTGTGGGGCGATTGACCAGCATTTAAGTGCTGGCCGTGATGCGTTAATTAAAATCAAGTGTAATATTGATGCTTGGCTTCAAGTTGAGGCGGCGGTTATTATTTCCAGTGCTAGTGGGTGTGGGTTGATGGTTAAAGATTACCCATCCTTGTTTGATGAGTTGGACCCTTATTATCAAAAAGCACAAAGCATTGCAAATAAAACCAAAGATATTGCTGAGTTTTTGGCGGATAAAGATTTAAGCCAGCTTAATTTAAAGCAAGTTAATATTTCTTATCACGAACCTTGCACCTTGCAACACGGTCAGAAATTAGGGGGATTGGTTGATTCTATTTTAAATTCGCTGGGCTATCGGCAAATGCCTGTTGTTGATTCACATTTGTGCTGTGGTTCTGCAGGTACTTATTCAATTTTTCAGCCAAAACTCTCAAAGCAACTGAAAATTAACAAACTTAAAAACCTAACGGCAAATAACCCAGAAATGATTGTTACCGCAAATATAGGTTGTTTAATGCACTTGCAACAAGGCACCAAAATACCCGTTAAACATTGGGTGGAATTGCTGGATGTTTGATTATAATCAAAGAGATAAAGGGAGGGTGAAGTTCCCCCAATAAACTGGACACCAAATTACAACAATTTAGGAATCCAAAATGACCATAAAATACACAGCCTTTACCAAAGCGTTTAAACTAGAAGCCCTACATTTGGCAAATCAACCTAACACCTCTGTGGCACAACTTGCAAGAGATCTAGGCATTCGTAGAAACATGATATATAAATGGAGA
>NZ_FXLV01000084.1 GCF_900180345.1 Bathymodiolus heckerae thiotrophic gill symbiont | reverse complement strand
ATGAAGCGACTCAACACAAGACCTCGAAAAACACGAGGTGGGAAACAACCAGTTGAGTTATTTTTAGGAAAGGCTGTTGATTTATTAACGGCTTAGGAGAAATTGCACTTAATGTGCGAATTCAAGAATAATCATCAAAAATCCACTTTTTACCAACTTGGTAATTTTTTTAAACTCGGTCTTAGCCTTGCTAGGGCAGAGTTTAAAAAAAACCAATTTGACAAAAATTGAATTCTGCTAATCATCCATATTTATGCAGAGGTCTTTTTTGGTTTGCTTAAACTTCATCATAGATTAGGCAAAGCAAGATACCTTGGATTAGAGAGAAATAAAGCCAGTGCAACTAGTTGCCATGAGTCATCATCTGAAAACTGGAATGAACATTTTTAAACAGAGGCGAAGTTTACAAGGTTGTTGCACCCAATGAGTGAGAAAGGGTTAAGAATAGAGAAATAAAGCGATAAAAAACCAGATGTTTTTTGGTTTTTATAGGAAAATATGGAAAATTTTAAAAAAAATTGTAAAAGTTGAAATTAAGATGAGAAATTATAAATTATGCAAAGGCCTCACATAGTATTTGTATTGCTAATTATTATATAAAGCGTAAAATTCGCTTAGTATTTATTTGAGGTGCGCTATGAATTCAACTGATTTTTCTTCGCTTGGTTTAAACCCTGACTTATTAAAAAATCTGAGTAGTTTGGGCTATAAGTCAATGACACCTATTCAGGCACTAAGTTTGCCAATTCTTTTATCGGGTAAAGATGTTATTGGGCAGGGTAAAACGGGTTCGGGCAAAACAGCTGCTTTTGGGTTGGGTTTGTTACAAAAACTTGATGTCAAGTCCTTTAAAACACAATCGATGGTTTTATGCCCCACGCGTGAGCTGGCTGATCAAGTGGCAAATGAAATTCGTAAACTCGCTAGAACCGTTCATAATATTAAAGTACTAACGCTTTGTGGTGGTACGCCTTTTGGCCCGCAAATTGGTTCATTAGAGCACGGCACACATATTGTGGTTGGCACACCAGGGCGTGTTGAAGAGCATCTGCGTAAAGGTACTTTAAAACTTAAACACATTGCTGTGCTGGTGTTAGACGAGGCAGACCGTATGTTAGATATGGGTTTTCAAGACAGCATCGATAAAATTATTGAGAAGATGCCTGAAAATCGCCAGACTTTATTATTTAGTGCGACTTATCCGGTAGAAATCGCTGATATTGCCAATCGTATTATGCAAAATCCTGAGATACTTGAGGCGCCTTCTATTCAGGAAGAATCTACTATTAAGCAATATTTCTATTTAGCCAATACAGATGACGAACACATGAATGTATTGCGTTTGTTGTTGGCTAAACATAAGCCCGAATCTGCGCTGGTATTTTGTAATACTAAAAGTGATACGCAAGACGTGGCTGATGAATTGGCTTATTATGGATTTTATGCACTTGCCATTCATGGAGATTTGGATCAGCGGGAGCGGGATCAGGCGTTGATTCGCTTTTCCAATGGTAGTGTTTCGGTTCTGGTAGCAACTGATGTTGCTGCACGAGGCTTGGATATTGAAGATTTAGACATGGTAATTAATTTTAATATTGCACACGACCCAGAAGTGCATATTCATCGTATTGGTCGCACAGGCAGAGCGGGACGAAGTGGCATTGCTTGCACGCTTTATAGCGATAGAGAAAATCATAAATTAGAGATGATGGATATTGATTTGGCCAGTTTGGACACACCATTGCCAAGCGATGCGTATTTACACAAGCCTGTTAAAAAGCCTTTAATGGTCACGCTAAAGATTGATGGCGGTAAAAAACAAAAACTCCGCCCTGGCGATATTGTCGGCGCTTTGACGGGTAAAGGTGGTATTTCAGGGGATAAAATCGGTAAGATTACTGTGGTGAGTAACTGGTCTTTCGTAGCAATAAGTGCCGAGTTGGTTAAACCAGCACTTAAAAAAATTCAAAACGACAAACTCAAGGGCAGAACTTTTAGGGTTAGAATTTTGTCTTAAAATTTATACAATAATTTCTATTAGAGACCTTTGCATACATATGAATGATTAGCAGAATTCAATTTTTACCAAGTTGGTAAAAAGTGGATTTTTGATGATTATTCATATGTATGCAAAGACCTTTATTAGTTTATTTTCTTTCCAATACGCTTGGCGTCATCAGAATACCAAATATAAGTTGCCTTTCCAAGAATATTTTCTTTTGGAAGAGACCCCCAAAATCTACTATCAGAACTCCTAGAACGATTGTCACCCATGACAAAATATTGACCGTTTGGAACAGTTAAATTCATTGATTTAGATGGATTTTTATGTACCTTGAATTCGCACATTAAGTGCAATTTCTCCTAAGCCGTTAATAAATCAACAGCCTTTCCTAAAAATAACTCAACTGGTTGTTTCCCACCTCGTGTTTTTCGAGGTCTTGTGTTGAGTCGCTTCATG
>NZ_FXLV01000083.1 GCF_900180345.1 Bathymodiolus heckerae thiotrophic gill symbiont | reverse complement strand
ACTACTTATCTCTAGCGGAAGTTCAGGTATTAGGGGAATCTAAACTGGAAGCAATAGGAGGCAATCGACAAATTAATGTATCTTGGAGTGCGTTTGCTTCCAAGAATTATAATCTATATTACGCACAACAAAGTTTTGAAAAATTAAATGGTCAAATTGATAATTACGCAGCTTTAAAGGGTGGCACACTCATTCCAAATGTTGGTGCACATAAATGTCCTAGTGCCTTTATGTGTGATTATGACTATACCATTACACATTTATCTAATAATGTGAAATACTATATCGTTATAACTCCTATCTCCACCCCTCACAGTGAAGAGGGTGCTATGGAAACAGGTGGGCATATGATTACGCCACTACCTATCTTCCCCCCTCACAGTGAAGAGGGTGCTATGAGTAGGAAAGCAAGTGCCACACCTCGAGCTGGACTTGGTGTACTTAACGACACAGGTATCACTTTTTCAGGGGGGAATAAAATAGGTTGGGTAGAGGAAAGTCATGGCCGACCAGGTAATACAGGTAATAATAAGGAATGCATTAGCAACATAAAAAACAAGCAAGATTGTCATCGAGGGCGTGATGCAACACATAATGATGATAGTGATGGGCATGCTGGGTTTAGTTTCACCAAGATTAGTAATACAGGTATAGCACTTGCGGCTAATGCGGCTAATTGGTCTTGTGTTAGAGATGAGGTAACTGGGCTTATTTGGGAGAGAAAGTCTTCTAGCGCTAGTAGTTCACATGAACCTAATTTACATTATGCGTGGCATCTTTACTCTTGGTACAATACAGATAGTAAAAACAACGGTGGCTATGCGGGCACGGAACATGTGACTGGCGAATCTTGTGACCGCAATGTTCCGGTTCTTGGTTGTGAAATTGGCAACACCCAGGCATTTGTGAAAAAAGTAAATAAAGTGGGTTTATGTGGCAAAAAGGATTGGAGATTACCAACGATTGAGGAACTTAGAAGTATCGTTGATTATTCTGCAGCCCCTGTTATAGATATGACTTATTTCCCCTCTCAAACTACGGGATTTTTTTGGTCGTCTTCGGTTTTTGTCCATAATAAATCCTTTAGATACAGAAATAAACCTTGGGCAATAAGTTTCTTTGATGGTCAAGGTGAGCGTATGGATAGTAGCATTGCTAATGGCGTGCGTCTAGTGCGTTTTGGGAAATAATTATGAATACTCTTTCCATGCAACAAACTTTAAAAGTCTTTATATTTAACGATGATACTGTTCAAATATTTAAATGTTTATTTGAAAATACAACGAAAAAAATAATCAAAATTATATTGTTAGAAAACAAGACTTAGATAGATATAACCACCTTAAGTAATAAAAGAGTTAGGTAATTTTTATAACGACCCTAAGCTAGATTAAGATATCAATAATAGAACTTACCTAACTTAGCAATTTTTTAACCATAGGAATAAAATCATGAAAACATCAATTTTTTTAACTTTAGTATTTTTATCAAGTTTAGCAGACGCCCAAATTTGCAACCCTCATATTGTTGACAATTGGAAAAACAGCCGTTATGACAATAATCTTGATGGCACTGTTACTGACAAACAAACCAAATTAATGTGGAAGAGATGTGCCGAGGGGTTAGAAGGTGTTGGTTGCTCAATAGGAGGCACCCCTGAAGTAGTTTGGAAAAAAGCATTAGAGTTAGCAGAAATAAGTAAATTTGCAGGATATAACGATTGGCGCCTACCAAATATCAAAGAATTAGCAAGTCTTGTTAAGCGCAATTGTTACCTCCCAAGTATTAATAAGGAATCGTTCCCTGAGATGAGCCAAGGATTTTTTTGGTCATCTTCGCCTGGTTTTTATCGCCCACACCACATATACGATCACCAATCACTTCAACTGAGCTTTGCTAGTGGTAGAGAAAGAAAAAAAATACGCAATAGCAAACTAGGAGGAGGGCTCGCTCTATTGGTTCGACTTGGGCAGTAATTTTTTTAACCCAACTTTCACTTTCCACTACAACAAGGTTTATTAAAAAGTAACACTCATACTAATAAAAATGACATGCTAATAGGCACTTTGCTAATAAGTTGTTTGTTACTGATTTAGGGCGATGTTTGTAGTGGTCTAACAATCTGTAATAGTCTAATTTACTTGGACACATTTCAATCCATTTTTTTTAATCCACAGCTACTGATAACTCTCAGCCCACGACTTGTTTTGAACCTAAACCCAGCATACTAGCTAAATAACTTCAGTCTTGATAAGTTTTGATACAGGTATAAGCCACCCACCGATTGATTGTTACTTAAATTCACGATTTAACAGATTCCCTGCTTTATTTATGCATCAAGGGTAATAGATAGCATCTTCTTGGGCGTATGGCAACTACATTGGATTTTTTCATCAGTGTTGTAGCCTGATAAATGCCAATGTTGTATCCTTAATCATTCTTGAATTCGCACATTAAGTGCAATTTCTCCTAAGCCGTTAATAAATCAACAGCCTTTCCTAAAAATAACTCAACTGGTTGTTTCCCACCTCGTGTTTTTCGAGGTCTTGCGTTGAGTCGCTTCATGACAAATTCAATCTGTGAATTTGTCACCTTGTTAAAGTCAGTACCCTTTGGGAAGTACTGTCTAATCAAGCCATTAGTATTCT
>NZ_FXLV01000082.1 GCF_900180345.1 Bathymodiolus heckerae thiotrophic gill symbiont | reverse complement strand
TCAATTTTTTCCAGATTGGTGATTTTCTTAAACCTTGTCCTAGCAGGGCTAAGGCTGGGTTTAAAAAATTGCCAAGCGGGTGAAAAGTGGATTTTTGATGATTATTCATATTTATGCAAAGGTCTCTCTATTTTCATTATTAGTGTTTTGGCACACTGTCGCCACATTTTTTTTCCACTTTGTCCCGAGCCGTGTCCCGAGCCGGGTTCGGGATTATTCGGAGATTACTACAATTTTTGTCCCGAGCCGGGTTCAGGATTCTGGATTAGTTTCAAGACTTTTCAATCTTTGGTTATTGACAAATCATACACTCAACTGGTTATTTTGGATATTTCTGCTGAATGGTGCACTCCCTGCAAGGCTTTAGAGCCAGCGCTTATTAGTGTTGCAACAGCGTATAATAGTGGCGAATTCTCATTAACGAAACTTGAGGCAGAGGATGAAGAAGATTGCAGAGCGATTTTTGGTGCGTGGATTTCCAACCGTTATTGCCTTTATTAATGGCAGTAAAATGGATCGTTTTCATTCTGCTTGGACGCATGATTTTGTGCGTAAATTTATTGATAAAAATCTACAGGGATTTTAAATTGAAAACTGGCATTTTACTTACCAATCTTGGCACACCAGACAAGCCAACAAAGTTTGCTTTAAGGCGATATTTAAAGGAATTTTTGTCAGATGAGCGAGTCATACAGCCACCTAATAAACTGATTTGGTGGCTGGCTTTAAATGTGGTTATTTTAAACATTAGACCAGCAAAATCTGCCCAAAATTACGCCAAAGTTTGGGACAGTTTTGGCAAAGGGTCACCGCTGTTAAGTATTACCAATTTACAAGCAAAAAGCATTGAAAAAGAGCTTTCAATCAAGTGTGGTAATTTGATGCTTGAAGTAGGTATGCGTTACGGCAATCCATCAATTGATTCGGCACTTAAAAAACTTCAGGCACAAGGATGTAACAAAATCGTAGTTTTGCCGCTTTACCCACAACATTCAGACACCACAACAAGCTCCACGCTTGATGCGGTCAACAAGGCGCTTAATGACTGGAATGCCAAGCCAGAACTGGTGTTTATTGATAATTACCATCAAGATGAGGGTTATATTCAGTCTTTGACTAACTCAGTGACCGAACATCAGCAGCAATACGGTAAGCCAGACAAGCTGATGATTTCATTTCACGGCATACCACAACGATTTGTCAACAATGGTGATATTTATTACGAACATTGTGTGGAAACAACTAAATTACTCGCTCAATCACTAAATCTACAAGAGGATGACTATCAACTGTGCTTTCAGTCAATTTTTGGGCGTGAGGAATGGCTCAAGCCACAGACAAAAGCCAGTTTAGAGTCTTTAGTGCAAGATGGTGTCAGCCATGTACAGGTTATTTGCCCTGGATTTTCTGTAGACTGCTTAGAAACCTTGGAAGAGATTGATGAAGAAAATAGGGCTTACTTTATGCAAGCAGGTGGCAAAACTTTCAGTTATATCCCAGCCTTAAATGACCGTAAAGACCATGTTAAAGCGCTTTCTGATATTATTGTCAAGCAATTGCCATAGGTTCGCATAATTTATATTATGTTAAATTATACTTTTTTAAAAACAATTTTATGGGGTTTGCAGGGTTTAAGTGCATTTTTAAACAACCGCCCTATTTACCTATTAATCAAAATTCATTTATGCAACCCATTAAGTCACCTTTTTTTGATGCTACACAGAAATTTCGACAAAAAACTTGTTGGACAAACAAATATTTTCCTTATCTTTTGGATAAATAATGTCTAATTTGTTTAATATTAAGCTCATATCTCAAAATAAAAACTATGAATGTTCAACAAACGATTCCGTGCTTGAGAGTGGGCTTCGTCACGGCTTGCCCATGCATTACGAATGCGATAATGGCACTTGTGGTGCTTGCAAGGCCAAACTTGTTGACGGTGTTATTAAGAAGATCAAGCACTGTGACTTTGTTTTTCCTAAAAATGAGCTAAATAGCACTGAATTTTTAATGTGTTGTCATTCTGTTGCATCAGATATTGAGATTGAATTAGATTTGATTGATGGTGTGAAATCAATTGCCATTCAAAATATTGATACAAAAGTTAAAAACATTTACTTTATCAATAAAGGTATGGCACTTCTCACTTTAAGAACACCAAGGTCAAAAACTTTGCAATTTATGGCAGGTCAAGATGTTGAATTGTCTTTTGCAGGCAACACTTCCAGATACCCATTGGCTTCTTGCCCATGTCATGGCATGACACTTGAATTTCATATTCGCAACAACAAACTAGATGCTTTTGCACAAGCAATTTTTGACAAATCACTTAAAGTTAAAAGCAAAGTATCTTTACAAGGCCCCGAAGGTATTTTTGTTTTAAAAGAAGATTCAACACGCCCCCTACTCTTCATTGCTTGGGACAGTGGTTTTGCCTCAATCAGAAGTCTAGTTGAACATGCTTTTTCACTGCAAATGCCCAACCCAATATATTTTTACTGGGCCCACCCTGCTGCCGAATCAGCCCCCTATTTAATCAGCCACGCCAACTCATGGCAAACAATGATAGACCAATACACTTATCGCTCTATTGCTTGTGAATTCGACCGCTCCAGTAATAATGATTGTTACAAAGTGGCAAAACAAATTTTTGATGCATTGGACTTAAATATTGCCAAGCAATCTGATCTATATATTGCCGCACCAGCAGAGGTATTGATTTACTTAGGTGAATTATTACTTGAAAATGGCGTGGATGAATCTCAGCTGATTGCTTCCCCAATTTAAGTTGTTATTGCCCATCTAATAAGTCTTGAATTCGCACATTAAGTGCAATTTCTCCTAAGCCGTTAATAAATCAACAGCCTTTCCTAAAAATAACTCAACTGGTTGTTTCCCACCTCGTGTTTTTCGAGGTCTTGTGTTGAGTCGCTT
>NZ_FXLV01000081.1 GCF_900180345.1 Bathymodiolus heckerae thiotrophic gill symbiont | reverse complement strand
CATTCGTTATATCGTAGAACGCACTTTTGGCTTGCTAAAACTTCATCACGGTTTAGGCAAGGCAAGATACCTTGGACTAGAGAGAAACAAAACCAGAGTACAACTGATTGCCATGAGTCATAACCTTAAAACTGGCATGAATATTTTTAAAGAAATGCAGCGATTAAAAAGCCTAAGGGATTATTACATCCAGTGAGTAAAAAAGGCTAAAAAGAGAGAAATAAGGCTAAAAAAATCAAACAAACAAGGTGTTTTTTAGATTTTTATGGAAAAATACGGAAATTTTGAGCTATTTTTTTTGAAAAATTGCAAGGGTTGAAAATAGGATGGGGAATTATGAATTATGCAAAGGTCTCTGATAGTATCAAGGTCTGTAACGAAGAAGTGGAGATAAATCTCCACTTCTCGCCTGTTTTGGTAAATGACGGCAACTTCTACACACAACCCGTTGGTTGTGGCATACCGCCATACTTAGTGATGGGTTTCATTGGACCAGTTAGCCATTCTTTGAATAAGATTTTTTTATCAATACCAACCACTTTGGCAAAGGTTCTAATTGGCGGGACGGATGAATTCTCAGCGAAATACTCTCTAGCAGCCATGATTTGAGTTACCATGCTTTCGGTTAGCTCTATCTCATCTTCTTTTGCCATTTCGAGCATAATGTCTTCGTTCCAGATGCTTGGGTCAACCAAATATCCATTTCCTGTTCTCTCTAGTGCCATTTTATTTTTCCTTAAATAGTGATTAAAAACACATTATAGTTAATTACCCAACTCATTTGCTTGGTTTTTATAAGGGAATAATATTTACGGTATAATTCAGCACTTATGGACTGGATACAACTCATACTAAAAATCTCAAAACAACAGGCAGATTTTGTCAGTGAAGTGTTGATGGGTTTGGGCAGTGTCTCGGTTGCGTTTAGTGATACCAATGATGATGCAATTTTTGAGCCAAAAGTGGGCGAAACGCCGTTGTGGCAGAATGTAACAATCACTGCATTGTTTGATGTTGGCGCTGAGCAAGATTATATTAAGGACACTTTAAAAAAATTTTGTAATATTAATGAGGTGAATTTTGCTTTATTAAAAGACCGGGTTTGGGAAAACGAGTGTAAAAAAGATTTTCACGCCATGCAATTCGGCAAACGACTGTGGATTTGTCCATCGTGGGAAGATAGTACTCAATTACCCAGTGATGCGGTAGTAATTGATATGGATCCTGGGCTGGCATTTGGCACAGGAACACACCAAACCACGGATTTGTGTTTGCAATATTTGGACGAAAATCCGCCTATTGGTCAAAGCGTGATTGATTATGGTTCAGGCACAGGTATTTTGGCAATTGCCGCTGTTAAATTAGGCGCTAATCAGGCAGTTTGTGTGGATAATGATCCACAAGCAGTGGTTGCTACGCTAAGTAATATCAAAAATAATCAATTAGAATCTCAGATTTCTGCTCTGCATACGGACAATGAAGGGCAGTTAGAAAAGGTGAATTTATTGATTGCTAATATTTTGGCAAAGCCTTTGGTGGGCTTGTGTACGCATTTTTCTACATTAGTAAAGTCAGGCGGACACATCGCTTTATCAGGTATTTTGCACGGTCAAGTGGAGATGATATTGAGTGCCTATGGCGAATATTTTTTAGAGTTAAGTGTGAGGCAAAAAGATGATTGGTGTCGAGTAAATGGCATAAGAAAATAGATAAAACGAGCCTTGCCTGTTCCTGTGAGCGGGCAAGGCTTGCTCAGGAAATAAAATGAAAAAACAAATTAAAGCAGTGTCGTTAATCTCAGGTGGATTGGATTCATTATTAAGTACCAAATTATTGCTAGATCAAGGTGTTCATGTAGAGGGGATTAACTTTTTTACAGGGTTTTGTGTGGAAGGACACACTCATGCTATTCGCAAGCAAAAAAAAGACAAACCAAAACGCAATAACGCCTTATGGGTGGCAGAGCAACTCGGTATTAAATTACACATTATCGATGTGATTGAAGAATATCGGGATGTGCTGTTGAATCCCAAACACGGCTATGGTAAAAATATGAATCCTTGTCTTGATTGCAAAGGCTTTATGGTGAAAAAAGCCAAACAGTGGATGGAAGAAAATGACTTTGATTTTATCATTACTGGCGAGGTGATGGGTCAGCGTCCAATGAGCCAGCGTAAAGAAACTATGCCGATTGTGCAAGCAGAATCAGGGGCAGATGACTTGTTATTACGCCCTTTATGCGCCAAACATTTGCCAGAAACTAAAGCAGAAATTGAAGGCTGGGTAGACCGAGAAAAACTATTGGATTTTTCAGGCAGAACACGCAAGCCACAAATGGCTTTAGCCAAGCAATACGGGTTTGAAGATTATGCCACGCCAGCAGGCGGCTGTTGTTTTTTAACCGACAAACAATACTCAGATAAGCTGGTGGATATGTGGCAATCTCGTGGCAATCGTGATTATCAACTGGATGATTTAATGATGCTCAAAGTCGGTAGACACATTCGCCCTAACCCTCGTTTTAAAATGATTGTTGCCAGAGAAGAGGGCGAGGTTAAATTTTTAGAAGGCTATCGCAACCAATATGCAAACCTATATCCCACCAGTTGTAATGGTCCATTGGCACTAATTGATGGCGAGCCCACTCAAGACGACTTACAAATTGCCGCTAAAATCCTAGCGCGTTATTCTCAGGGTAGAGACAACGACAGTGTTGATGTAGAGATAAAACTAGACACAGGCATTATGCAAACGCTAAGTGTTAAGCCATTTTCAGCCGATGAAATCCAAAAGAATTGGATGGTTTGAAAAAAAAGTAAGTTATAACGGTATTACCTTTTAATTACTAAAAGAGACCTTTGCATAAATCAACCAAAACCACACCAATCCAGTAAAATAACAACCATCTAAAATCAATCAAAAAAATAACAATGTCTTGGAAACAAACAACTCAACATTCATTCGCAGACTCTCTTGTT
>NZ_FXLV01000080.1 GCF_900180345.1 Bathymodiolus heckerae thiotrophic gill symbiont | reverse complement strand
TAAGAAGTTCTAAAATATATTTGGGTGTTTTTAACGTAGCATGTAACTCTTGTATCAAAATAATATTGAAATTCACCTCATCTTTAAGGTATTCATTCCAAACTAATTCTCTTAATCCTGATATAGATTGGCTGACTTCTTTGTTTTTAATTTTTTGTAAATAAACAGGTTTTTCTTTAAAAACTTTGTCAACAATTTCTTGGGATGTACGAATATATTTGCTTCGACATGATTTGATTAATTTATCAAATTTCTCTTGCTCATCATCTGGAACGTCAGTTATTACGGGGAGAGCCTGCTTTTTAAACATATTGGATAGATCATAGAGTTTTTGCTTTATTTTTAGATTATACAACATAACTTGTTCCAAATAGAGGGTTACAATTCATCTAGAAACCTAACGCTTGAATTCAGCGGCCGCGTAAGCGGTCGGCTGGAATGATTTGTTAGGAGTTTTATTCAAGTGTTTCATGACACCTTGATGGAACCCACATTCCAAATGTGTCTTTCAATATAGCAAGGTTTTTAATAAATCCTTTTGAACTGACTTGAAGTTGAATTTCACAATACATCTTTATACTTCCACCACCGTAAAATTGTGTGGAGGCAGTATTTCCATATATGTTTGTAGTTGCAGATTGTGGAATGTTTATTGAAGATGTGCCAGAATTCCAGGTATATAAAATGTCACCATTGTTAAGATTAAATTGTTTATACGGAGAGCCATGTCTTAATACAAACCTATCAAAGTCTTTTCCAATCCATTGATTTTCAAGTCGTTTAAAAGTGCTTTGAGTAGTTGCACAGCTAGATAATACCCCTATAAACAACAGTGCTATAAGTAATTTTTTCATTATTCTCATAATTAAATTCCTTGAATTTTAGATATAGCTATAAATGCAGTTAAAGAAGTGCTTATTATTGCAATTATTAATGTAGATATAGTAATCCAAAATCTTTTTGTTTCTCGTTTTTGCTCAAGCCTGTAATCTCCTTGAGTTCTCCACGGGTTTTCAATTGGTGGATTTATTAGATATACACGTAAGTTTCTTTTTTGACCTGACATATTGGAATCAAATGCTTTTTCAAAATCACTCTCATTATTCATAACTACTCCTAACGCCCGAACTCACCTGACGACTTGGAGCGGGCGACGTAGGAGCCAGCGGAAAGGCGGTCAGGTGGAGTGCTTTGTTAGGTGGTTTTATAATCATGCTTATTTATTTACTTCTCTTAATTTTTTGATGATTTTAAACGCCTCTTTTTCATTGACAATATTAATACCTTCTTGAAACTGAACATGTATGGTATATCCCAGTAAAACTGGTGCTGGTATGTGTACAGTACTGTGAGTAATCCAAGGACGGATATAATAAGTTTTGCCTGATTCCAATTTAATATCTAAGTGTTGTATTATGTCTCCAGAAATCCACCCCCAATCCATATCAAATGAATATTTTCCAGGGGTTAAGAGGTATTTAATATATCCTTTATTAGGAAGGCTACCAGAAGATTTATTATTTATTAATACTGTTGGAGAGCGAGCTTGTCCAGTATTATCGTCTCTAAATAGATATACTCTTGATAAATCTTTTTTAATGTGTTTGGTTTGAATAAAATAATTTTCGCTCAATGTGGTGCAGCCAGAGACAAAAATTAAAAGAAATGTAACGCTAAGGATTTTATACATTATTTTTTACACCTAACGCCAAGCTAAGGGGCGAAGTGCGCAGCACTTTGTCCCGCTTGAGCGTTTTGTTAGGCCTTTATTTGAGTACATATACTACCTCTCCAATAATGCTGTCACTTGAGACATAGCCCCAATATCGGCTATCTGCCGAGTTATCTCTATTGTCACCCATAAAGAAATAGCTATCTTCAGGAATAGCTATTTCATCCATATCTTTAGATGGGCGAACGCTTATTCGTTGAATTAAGTGTGAAATGCCGCCAAGTTGCTGCTCATAGACTACTAGTTGGTCTGCTTCATACAATTTATCCGTGGCCAATAACGAGCCATTAATAGTAATATCATTACCTCTGATGGCTATCGTATCGCCAGGGAGTGCTATTAACCTCTTAACAAAGGGAGTGTCTTTATGAGGAGGATAAAATGCGTACAGTTTCCCTCTCAGCATCAGATCGGGAGAAGCAACTTCCTTGCTACTTAGGGTTATGCCATACGTCCCATATGTACGGAAGCCAAGCTTCTTAACAATGATATGGTTGCCCTGATTTATTGTTGGTTGCATTGACGCGGAAGGAAAAACGAAGGGCTCGAATAAGAAGGAGCGAAATAGAAAGACTGTAGTAAAAAAGGCGGCGTAAATAGCAGGAATGCCCCACCACCTGGAGTACCAAGCCCGCTCACTAGAAGGCTCAAAATTCTTTACTACAAAATATGCATGAATTGGGCATATCAAAGAAAAGGTGGCGGCAAACAGCGTTTGATATTTCCAGTCAGCTATAGAGACAACGCAAGATAAGATGAAATAGAGCCAAAATAACTTTGGTTTATTCAGGTATAGAAATGTGAATGCTTGCAGGACTACACCTAAGGTTATGGCTATCCATGCTTTCGGCTTCCAACTGATGTTCAAAGTTTCTCCTTATCTTTGTAGGCCTAACGCCTGCTTCAGCTGACCGTAAAAAGGGGCGCACTTTTTTGCTTCGCAAAAAATGTGACGCTTTTTACGGTCAGCTGTAAGCAATTGTTATGCTTTTCTGCCAACGCCTTTTGCCTCATTTATGCGTTTCACTAATGCTTCAGTTGTGGCTTTCTTCTCGGGATATAATTCAACTAGAATGTGCTCGAAAATTTTATAGCCATCAATAACATCTGTTCTACGAACCTGAAACCCAGAATGCGTGCCATCATTACCCAGCCACTTAATAGCTTTTGCAGGCTCAACAATTTCTCTAAAATTTTCGGGTAACAAATTAATTCGAGATGCTAGAGATAAGAAATTACCCTTTTCATTTACTGAGGCTACTTCCAGTTCATTGAGCAAAACTTCAAGGGCTGCACGCAAACTGCTAAGACTTGTACCTGGTGACGAGAAAAATGTAGAAAATGAAGTTTCAAGAGCCTTACTAACCCAATTAGGTGT
>NZ_FXLV01000079.1 GCF_900180345.1 Bathymodiolus heckerae thiotrophic gill symbiont | reverse complement strand
AGTGGAAAATGTAGAGAGTTATATTTATTTTTACAATTACAAAAGGATTCATTCAGCTATTGGGTATTTAACCCCAGCAGAAAAGATGGCTGAATTGAAAAAAGTGGCTTGAAATGTGTCCAAGTTGATTAGATCATTACATTACATTGAGCGTGCCTTTAGCTTGCTTAAACTTCATCATGGATTAGAGGGGAATAAAGCCAGAGTGCAACTAATTATCATCTGAAAACTGGAATGAGCATTTTTTAAACAGAGGCGAAGTTTGCAAGATTGTTGTGCCCAATAAGCAAGAAAGGGTTAAGAATAGAGAAATAAATCGATAAAAAGCCAGCTAAAGTGTTTTTTTGGTTTTTATAGGAAAATATGGGAGATTTTAAAAAAAAATTGTAAAAGTTGAAATTAAGATGAAAAATTATAAATTATAAATTTATGCAAAGGTCTCTATGGGTATAAAATGTTGTTTTATAAACGCTGGAAAATTCTTTATCAGATTAGCCATAAAAATAAACAAGTTTTGGTTTCGTTAATTGTTGATAGTAATAGAGATTTTAACAATGTGATTTTAACAGAGACCTTTGCATAAATATGAATAATCATCAAAAATCCACTTTTCACCCGCTTGGCGATTTTTTAAACCCAGCCTTAGCCCTGCTAGGACAAGGTTTAATAAAATCACCAATCTGGCAAAAATTGAATTTTGCTAATCATCCCTATTTATGCAAAGGTCTCTAACAGAAATAAAAAAATGAATAATTTATTAGCTATCAGCGGTATCACTTGTGCGGCAATTAATGCGGGGATTAAAAATGCTCAAAAATCAAGTGCAAATTCAAACCCTAAAGACAACGAAAAACTGGATTTATCCATTATATTTTTCACGCCTGAGACCAAAACAGCGGCAGTTTTTACCCAAAATGTATTTTGTGCCGCACCTGTGTTGGTGGCAAAAAATCACCTAAATTCTACTGTGCGTGCTCTGGTGGTTAATAGTGGTAATGCCAATGCAGGCACGGGCGTTGCGAGTGGCGCCAAGGGGCTAGATAATGCTTATCAAGTGTGTGAATTGGTGGCAAAACAGTTAGATATTAAGGCTGAAGAGGTGTTGCCATTTTCAACAGGGGTGATTGGACAGCCTTTGCCGATGCAGTGTTTTAAGGGTAATATTGCCACGCTTGCATCAAAACTATCTGATGAAAATTTGCCACAAGTGGCACAAGCTATTTTGACTACGGATTTGGTGGAGAAAACTTACACCAAGCAATTTAAAGTGAATGGCAAAACCGTTACCATCAGCGGCATTGCCAAAGGATCAGGTATGATTCGCCCAGATATGGCGACCATGCTCGGTTTTATTTTTACCGATGTTGAGGCCACTCAGCCTGCATTGCAAGCACAACTCACAATTGCGGTTAATCAATCGTTTAACCGCATCACTGTGGACGGCGACACCTCGACCAATGACGCTTGCACGCTGAGTGCAACGGGCGCAAGTGGTGTAAAACTTGCAGATTGTGTGGATGAATTTCAAAGCGCATTAAACCAAGTTAGTCAAATTTTGGCACATAAAATCATTCAAGATGGCGAGGGTGCGACCAAGTTTGTTGAGATTTGCGTCAAGGGTGGTGCTACCAATGAGGACTGCTTAGAGGTGGCTTATACTGTGGCGCATTCGCCGTTGGTTAAGATTGCATTGTTTGCTTCTGATGCGAACTGGGGGCGTATTTTAGCGGCAGTAGGACGGGCTAATATTGCCGATTTAAAGGTCGAAGCTGTGAGTATTTATTTGGGCGAAGTGTGTTTAATTAAAAACGGCGATTTAAACGCAAGTTACACAGAAGTCTCTGGCAGTAAAGAGATGGAGAAGTCCGAAATTACCATTACCATTACCATTGGCAATCATGATACTTTAGAGCGTGTTTGGACAACAGATTTATCTTACGATTATATTAAAATTAACGCCGAATATCGTACATAGGATTGTACTTGAACACTTACCGTTTACTAATCTCTTGCCCTGATGCGCACGGCTTAGTCGCTAAAGTCAGTCAGTTTATTTTTGAACATAATGGCAATATTAAAGAAGCGCATCATCATCTTGATGACCAAAATAAGCGTTTTTTTATGCGCATTGAGATTGAATCAAGCCTTATTAGCAACACACTACCCAAAGGACACACTGAACAGATTCGTTCGCTAGATGAATTTAAACAAGCGTTTACGCAGTTAGCCGAACAATATCAGATGGATTGGCAGATGAATGATTCGGCTCGATCAAAACGAGTGTTGATTATGAGCTCAAAGTCTTCACATTGTGTGGCAGATTTGTTGCATCGTGCGCATGAATCAGAAATGGAGGCAAAAATTGTAGGTGTTTTGTCTAATCATGATAAATTGAAAAAAATAGCCAGTTGGTATGAAGTAGATTTTAAAAAAGTTGCTATTAACAAAGCCACAAAAGCAGCAGATATGGCAAAAATGATGGTAGCAGTTGATGCGTTTAAGCCTGATGTGATTGTGCTTGCACGCTATATGCAAATCATCCCCAAAGCAATGTGTGATAAATATAGCGGCAAGATTATCAATATTCATCACTCTTTTTTACCTTCATTTGTGGGCGCCAATCCTTATCAGCGAGCAGCACAGCGCGGTGTCAAGTTAATTGGCGCAACCTGCCATTATGTAACCAGTGAATTAGACGAAGGTCCAATTATTGAACAAGATGTGCTCAGGGTCAACCACAGTCATAGTGTTAAAGAAATGCAAAAAATGGGGCAGGATATCGAGAAAATCACCTTAGCAAAAGGCTTACAATATCATCTTGAAGACCGAGTTTTGACTTGTAATAACAAAACCATTGTATTTAACTAACTGTTCTCGATAATAAATTCTTTAAAGTATCGTGCAATCGGTGAAAGTTGTGTTTTAACGCTATGCACAACATACCAATGGCGAGTAATTGGAAATTTATCAACATTGAGTTACTTGATAATGTTATTTTTGAGTTCTAATTGAATGGTGTGTTTAGAGACAAAGCCAATCCCATAAGTAGCCAACCCTTAAAAACCCAATTCAAAATAACCAAACCTTATTTAATTACAAGCTTTTGCATACTGCAACATAAACCAATGATGCTTTATAAAAAAATAGCGAACCTTTTGTAAAAA
>NZ_FXLV01000078.1 GCF_900180345.1 Bathymodiolus heckerae thiotrophic gill symbiont | reverse complement strand
GTCTAATTTTTGCTCAATTGTTAGATTTATTCTCTCTTTTCTGGTTTTTATTATTTGCGTCATTTTGACCTCCTTATTTTTTGTATTATAAGGCTATCTTTGTGTCTAAGAAAGTTAGATCATTACACCTTTTTCATTGGCTTTTTTAATCAATAAATACATATACGCCAAAATCTCATCCATTTCATTCTCTTCAGTTATCTCTTTTACCTCTTCCCAAAACTTTTTTGTTATAAGTCCTAAATCAGGAATAAAAGAATTTTCTTGAATATTCCCCTTGGCAAGTGTGCCATCAAAATCATAAACAATAGCGACTGTTGTGTGCGTTTTAGACATACCAAATATTTATAGTTTACAGACACCGTCAGCACAGGCATTATCATCTTCCTTTTCCAATATATCCTCACCACCACCGTCGCGTGTTGTGTGATAGTAAAGCGTTTTAATGCCGTATTTATAGGTTTTTAATAAGTCCATTAAAAACAATTTCATTGGCACTCTATTGCCTTCAAATTGTGAGGGGTCATAATGGGTGTTGGTGGAAATGGATTGATCTACAAATTTTTGCATAATGCCACAAAGTTGCAGATAGCCTTCGTTGTCTTTAATGTCCCACAGTAATTCATATTGATTTTTTAATTTGTCATATTCTGGCACAATTTGTTTTAAGATGCCGTCTTTGGATTGTTTAACGGACACAAATCCTCTGGGTGGCTCAATGCCATTGGTTGAGTTGGAAATTTGTGACGAGCTTTCGCATGGCATAAGGGCGGTTAGGGTTGAGTTTCTAAGCCCTGTGGATACAATATCTTGGCGCAGTGTATCCCAGTCAAGTTCTAATGCGCAATCGCAAAATGCGTCAATGTCTTTTTTGTAAGAATCAATCGGCATAATGCCTTGTGAATACTGAGTTTGGGAAAATAAGGGGCAAGCGCCTAATTCTTTTGCCAATGTGTTTGAGGCTTTTAGCGAATAATACTGCAAGGCTTCAAAGGTTTTATGAATCAGCTGATTACCCGACCCGTCAGAATATTTAGCCCCATTTTTGGCTAAATAATAGGCAAGATTAGTCACACCAATGCCCAGTGTACGGCGATTTTTGCTGGCAAGTTCAGCCGCTTTAATAGGGTAGTCTTGATAATCAAGTAAACAATCTAATGAACGCACAATAATGTCAGTCAGCGTTTCCAATTCATCTAAAGAATCCAGTGCACCTAAATTAACCGCCGACAATGTGCAAAGTGCCACCTCGCCTTGCTCGTCTTGAACCGAATATAGGGGCTTAGTTGGCAGGGTAATTTCCATACAAAGATTGGATTGTTTAATCGGCGCTTGCTTAGCATTAAAAGCGCTGTGAGTGTTGCAATGATCTACATTTTGTAAGTAAATACGCCCTGTATTGGCGCGTTCTTGCATAAATTTGGCAAATAATTCTCTGGCTTTAATGGTTTGTTTTCTAATCGAATCATCTTGTTCGTATTGTTCATATAAGCATTTAAATTCCTCTTGATCGGCAAAAAAAGCATCATATAAGTCAGGTACATCATGAGGTGAAAATAGAGTGATATCGGCATCTGCGAGAAAGCGTTGATACATTAAGCCGTTAAACTGTACGCCATAATCAAGATGGCGAATACGGTTTTCATCCGTACCTGTGTTGTTCTTAAGTACCAGCAAACTTTCAATTTCCAAATGCCATAAAGGATAGAATAGGGTGGCAGCACCACCACGAACCCCCCCTTGAGAGCAAGATTTAACCGCAGTGTAAAAATGCTTATAAAAAGGGATGCAGCCTGTATGCGTTGCTTCACCACCACGAATAGGACTACCAATGGCACGAATTTTTCCACCATTAATGCCAATTCCAGCCCGCTGGGAAACATACTTTACAATAGCACCAGCAGCAGCACTGATTGAATCTAAGTCATCATCCGCCTCAATCAACACACAAGATGAAAACTGGCGGGTTGGCGTTCTAACCCCTGCCATAATAGGCGTAGGAAGGGAAATTTTAAACAAACTCACTGCATCATAAAAACGCTTAACAATATCCATGCGTGCGCTGGCTTCATATTCTTGAAACAAGCACATACCTACTAACATATAAAGCAGTTGCGGGGATTCGTAGATTTCGCCAGTAACACGATTTTGAACCAGATACTTGCCTTCCAATTGTTTGACTGCAGCATAGGAAAACCTCATATCACGCCAATGGTCAATATAGCTATCTAGTGTTTCAATTTCTTCTTCAGTGTATTTTTCAAGAATATCTTTGTCATAAACGCCCAATGCCGTGAATTTTTTAATATGCTCAAAAAGTGGCGGCGGGGTGAAGGACTTAAATGCTTTTTTACGCAAATGAAAAATAGCCAACCGTGCTGCTAAATATTGATAATCTGGCACCTCTGTTGAGATTAAATCTGCTGCTGACTTGACAATGGTTTCGTGAATATCTTCTGTCTTAATACCATCAAAAAATGCCAACTGTGCATTGATTTCAACTTGGCTAACACTAACGCCTTGTAAATCTTGAGAAGCCCAGTGCACAACACGGTGAATTTTTTCCATGTCAATAGATTCTTGCTTGCCATTTCGCTTAGTAACTTGAATGTCTTTTTCCATTTTCCTCTTTGCTTAATAATTTGAACATATTTTTTCATTTTTCCTGAAAAACACTATATCTAGTGTTTTAAAATTAAAATAACACTAAATATAGTGCATTATATATAAGTGTAATAGCGTAATTTAGGTTTAATTTTATTAATTTTTTTATAGAATTAGCTTATAATGAGAGAAGCAAATTTATTGAATAATTTGTACAAAAAAAATGCATATTTACGACTAGACAGGTAAGGTAATTCAGACTATTGTTTTATAAAATTTATAAATTATGACCCCCGAAAAAATAACAGAAAAGTTCTATATGGAGGTTTTAGGTAATGCATTTTGGTTATCCAGACAATCGGAATTGCATTGCGAGCATTATAATATTTGTGGTTTTTTTAGTCGCATTTCAGAAGGAATTTTACTTGGTCAATATAAGTTAATTCGCAACAATAAGGATGTGCCTTTGGCATTCTCTGTATGGGCAAAAGTTGACGATAAAACACTGGATAAATTATTACATGATAATCACCAAATCGCTGCTAACGAATGGAATAACGGAGACAATATATTCGTATTGGAATATATTTGCCCATTTAAGCATATTTTTCAATTTACTAGAGAGGTAAGAAAGGTGCTTCCCAATAAGGCCAAGATATATGCCCTAAGAGTTAAGGTTGCCAAAGATGGAAACAATAAAGTTGCGCTAAGCAGGCAAATGACACTCGTTAATAATTTTTACTAAAATTAACACCCACAAGAATCACTATGCAACCTCTTTCTAATACCAAAAATTCACT
>NZ_FXLV01000077.1 GCF_900180345.1 Bathymodiolus heckerae thiotrophic gill symbiont | reverse complement strand
GACTTCTGTTTAACAGATTGGCAATGCCAATCTGATTCATATGTAGTTGTAAACACGCTTTTATCTGGTATCGTTCATCGTTAGTCAGTTGTTGATAATTCATTGCAATTTCCCGTAGTAAGAAAATAGCAAAGTTTATTACAACTGGCTATTTAATTACAATTAAAATTGCACTTGTTATGCGAATTCAAGAAATATGAATGATTAGCAGAATTCAATTTCTGTCAAATTGGTATTTTTTTAAACTCTGCCTTAGCAAGGCTAAGGCTAAGTTTAAAAAATCACCAAGTTGGTAAAAAGTGGATTTTTGATGATTATTCATATTTATGTAAAGGTCTCAAATAATGGAGAATAAATTATGACAAAAGATAATCAACAGAATAACGAGATAGAAAATCAAGATATTGTAGAAGCAGACAGGTTACATGGGTTGCTTGCTAATGTAGGATTTAGATATGAAGATTGTCTAGATATTACACCTATAACAAAAGAAATCAACCAACTAAAAGATGAATATGGAAGGGTAATATTGGCGCATCATTATATGACACCTGATATAACTTTTGGTATTGCTGATTTTGCTGAGGATGCGCTCGGTCTTATTGAGCAAGCAAGACGGTCTAAATCTAATTCAATTATTATGTGCACTGTATTGTCATTAGCAGAATGTGTAAAAATTGCTTGCCCTGAAAAAACAGTATTTTGTCCTAACAAGCAAGCAGGTTGTTCAGTCGCTGATAGTATTACTGCAAGCGATGTAAGGGCACTCAAGAAGAAATACCCAAATGCGCCTGCGGTTGCTTATATAACCACAACTGCAGAAGTAAAGGCGGAATCAGATTATATTGTAACCTCTGCAAATGTTAATGAGGTTATTAACGCACTGCCTGACCAACAAATTTTATTTTATCCAGACTATTCAATGTCAACATCCTTGAATGCCGAGTTTGCCAATAAAGACATCATTGGATGGGATGGAACTTGCGTTGTTCATGATAACTATACCGCTGAACAGGTGGTGCAATTTAAAAAACAACATCCCGACACCCATGTGTTGTTTCACTCCGAAGTAAGCCCAGAATTGTATCCACATGGGGAGTTACATGGTGGAACAAAAGCCATGTTAAATTATGTTGATGACCATCCAGAGGTAGATAGTTTCTTTATGGTTACAGAGTGTGGGCTTTCTGACAGGCTTAGAGCCACGCATCCAGATAAAAAATTTATAGGAACCTGTTCTTTGTGTCCTTTTATGAAGATGATTTCTTTGGAAAACACCTTGGAGTGCTTGAAAAATACAGATAAAAAATACGAAGTTACATTTTCAAGTGATATTTTAAATAGAGCATCAGTAGCATATCAAAGAACAGAAAAGCTATTAGCTTAAAATGAATAACACTATTTGCAAGCCTAATTATTCAGTAGAAATACCACTATTTGGAATAGACTCCATTTTGGAAATCGAAAAAAATGCAATTATTCGGTTTTGGGCTCCTTGGTGTGGTTCGTGTAGAGTAAACGAAGATATTATAAATTCTGTTTATAACAAGATTCAAAAAGAATTTAGTTTCTTTAAAATTAATATTGACAGAGAGGTAAAGTTAGCTCAGTTTTTAAATGTTCAACATCTGCCAGAAATGATTGTATTTGATGCAAACAAAAAACAACACCGATTAATTGGGGAAATAACTTCTCAAAAAATATTAAAGTTATGTCAATAAGGAGGTATACATGAAATATTATAGTACAAAGTTTTTTATCTTGGCTTTGTTGATATTAATGACTTCGGTTTACGCACAGGTAGACAAAACAGGTGTCATTACTGGTGGTGTGGCATACGAAATGCCGCCTTGGTTTAAAGCTAGTTTTTTAGAAATTGCTGACGATGTTGAGGAGGCATCTGAGAGTGGCAAACATGTGATGTTGTTTTTTCATTTGGACGAATGTCCTTATTGCGACCAAATGGTGAAAGATTTTAATCAACCGTCACTTAAAAATTTTATTCAACAATATTTTGATATTATTGCGATTAATATCCGTGGTGATAAAGAGATAGCAATTAATGAAATGCAGTCTTTAAGCGAAAAACAATTAGCGACAGAAGTTGGTGTGCAATACACACCAACAGTGATTTTTTTGAATCAAAAGAATGAGCGGGTAGCAAGGACAAATGGTTATCGCAGCCCTGAAAAAATGAGGGAAATTTTGGATTATGTTCATGAAAAAATGTATACCAAATTAACTTTAGCACAATATATTGATCAAATCAAAAAACCAGCGCATTATCAATTACAAAACCATATTATGTTTAAAAATATTAACAACTTATCCACCATAAAAACACCATTGGTAGTAATTTTTGAAGATAATAATTGTGATGCTTGCACTTATTTTTATAATACAACGCTAAAAAATCAAGAAGTAATAAACGAGTTTAATGCCTTTGATGTAGTGAGGCTTGACACAAGCTCAACACAAATTATTATTGATAACCAAGGCAACAAGCGCACAGCAAAAAACTGGGCAGAAGAACTCAAGCTTACCTACCGCCCTGGTATTGTTTTATTTGATAAGGGGCGTGAAATTACCCGTATTGATGGGTTTTTATACCCATTTCATTTCAAAGAAGTGTTGCGTTATGTTAGCAACGGTTTTTATCAAAATTTTGCAACTTATAACACCTATCTTGCTAACAGGCAAGAAAAACTTATTGAGCAAGGTATTAATATTGATATTAATGAGAGACCTTTGCGTAAATAATGTGCTTCAAGGAAGGTTCTGCATACCCCCCCCTAAAACAAACTCTAAAATTAAAAAAATCTATTTTTTTCTAAGCAAATCAAAAAAAATCTATAAAAATCCAACTTTTATCCAAAAATAGGTCTATTTTCTTGCTTTTTTATGTTGATTTTAGGTCTTTTTGTTAAAAAAGACCCAATAATCCCTAAGGCGTTATCAAATCTTTGTAAACATTGGCTGCTCTGGTTTAATTTTTGTGCTTTAAGTGCTTTGCTATTAGCTTGAGAGGTCATCCCTTTGTCATTTACTACAAATGTCAGGATAAATACAAGATTTTTAGGGTTGATTTAGGATTTTTTTGGTTTAATGCAGGGGTTTTTTCTTTTGATTATGTTATTATTCTCTCATCTGAAAGACAACATTTAAACAAAATCAAAAAAGAAAAACTACTCTTTTTTACAGCCGATGATTTAACTGATTTTTTAGATATGATTAAGGCTGATTCTTCCTCAACAGAAAGTACTTTTTTAGGTTACAAGGTGAAAATAAGTTTTGAGCCGTTAAGCAAAAAAGAAACCGAAATTAGGGAAGAGAGTTTGGCGAGGGTTGTTTTGAACGGTTGATACTTAATAAAAATTACAGTGTTTAGGCCGTTTTCAAGTAGGCAGTAAGTTAAAAGTCTCATAATTGTAAAATAGTATTTCGCAGATTCAGGCAACTAAAATACTATCCATAACTAAGCAAACAACCAAGGTTGTTAGCAAAATAATAATTGCTGCAGAATTAATGGCTTGTCTAACTATATAATATGCTCTATGAATATCTCAATAGCCTCTAAGTAATGGAAAAAGAAGAAATACAATCAGTTTTTTGGATTATTAATTGAGACCTTTGCATAAATCAACCAAAACCACACCAATCCAGTAAAATAACAACCATCTAAAATCAATCAAAAAAATAACAATGTCTTGGAAACAAACAACTCAACATTCATTCGCAGACTCT
>NZ_FXLV01000076.1 GCF_900180345.1 Bathymodiolus heckerae thiotrophic gill symbiont | reverse complement strand
AAATGCTGAAAAAGAGCTTACTATTAATATGGGTGTTGATTATCAAAAAGATAACAGTACTGTTTCTGTGAGCTATGAAAGAGTGCAATCTACTAACAACAAAGCTCATAGTGATGGTATTGAAGGTGCTATTAGATGGAAGTTTTGATGGGGTAGTTAAGTGCTGAGTAATAAGGGTGGTAAAGAAAGGAGTACTTGCTAGCATAAGTACTATCAGCTCTAGATAGATATTGATTTTTTCTAGCAGTGTTTCTAATAAGCCTTGTGTATTTAGCAGTTGTCTGAAACACCAAATACTTGAGTGATCAGGCGTATTCTCAGATAAGGATAAGTCAATAAAACGCCTAAACATTAAATCTCTAGCGATTTGTTTCTCCAATGCCTCGTTATTTAGGTTGTGCCAAGCTTGGAGAATGAGAATCTTAAACATTATCAATGGTGGGTAACTAGGCGCACTTCGCTTGGAGAAATAAAGATTTGATAGGGTTTTTTCTATTTCACTCCAATTGATAATGTTATGCATATCATTAAGCTCTGATAGAGGCTTATATTCAACAATGAGTGCATCTGAAAATGAGTTTTGTGTAGTGTTTTTCTAAGATATTTTAGATATTTTTAAAGTTGATTTATGGGTGCTATTTCATTAGATTAGTAGCTTGAGGGTGGCTTATGCAAAGGTCTCTAGTAATTAATTTCATAAAAAAGTAAAATAGTGCTTGACGCAAGATTTTTTTCTTGTATAATTATCATCTTTCACTGAGTTGAAACATTAATTTTTTTCAATTTAGTTGCTCTTTAAAAATCTATCAAACAACTTGTGTGGGCACTCGTGCATTAAATTGTGCAAGTGCACACGGAGCAAATATATTTTATTATATAGGCGCTCCTAAAAAACTAAAGCAAATAAGCTTTTAAAAAAATTGAACGCAAAGCGCACTTATTTATAAGTGTTGCCAATGTTCTAAATAGTTAGAATTAAACTGAAGAGTTTGATCCTGGCTCAGATTGAACGCTGGCGGTATGCTTAACACATGCAAGTCGAACGGAAACGATACTAGCTTGCTAGTAGGCGTCGAGTGGCGGACGGGTGAGTAACGCGTAGGAATCTACCTAGTAGTGGGGGATAGCCCAGAGAAATCTGGATTAATACCGCATAATATCTATGGATTAAAGTGGAGGATCTTCGGACTTCACGCTACTAGATGAGCCTGCGTAAGATTAGCTTGTTGGTGAGGTAAAAGCTCACCAAGGCGACGATCTTTAGCTGGTCTGAGAGGATGATCAGCCACACTGGGACTGAGACACGGCCCAGACTCCTACGGGAGGCAGCAGTGGGGAATATTGGACAATGGGCGCAAGCCTGATCCAGCAATACCGCGTGTGTGAAGAAGGCCTGAGGGTTGTAAAGCACTTTCAATTGTGAAGAAAAGTTAATGGTTAATACCCATTAGCCTTGACGTTAACTTTAGAAGAAGCACCGGCTAACTCCGTGCCAGCAGCCGCGGTAATACGGAGGGTGCAAGCGTTAATCGGAATTACTGGGCGTAAAGCGTGCGTAGGTGGTTTGTTAAGTCAGATGTGAAAGCCCTGGGCTCAACCTAGGAACTGCATTTGAAACTGGCAAACTAGAGTATAGGAGAGGAAAGTGGAATTTCAGGTGTAGCGGTGAAATGCGTAGATATCTGAAGGAACATCAATGGCGAAGGCAGCTTTCTGGACTAATACTGACACTGAGGTACGAAAGCGTGGGTAGCAAACAGGATTAGATACCCTGGTAGTCCACGCCGTAAACGATGACAACTAGCCGTTGGGAGGATTTACCTCTTAGTGGCGAAGCTAACGCGTTAAGTTGTCCGCCTGGGGAGTACGGCCGCAAGGTTAAAACTCAAAGGAATTGACGGGGACCCGCACAAGCGGTGGAGCATGTGGTTTAATTCGATGCAACGCGAAGAACCTTACCTGGTCTTGACATACACGGAACTTTCCAGAGATGGATTGGTGCCTTCGGGAACCGTGATACAGGTGCTGCATGGCTGTCGTCAGCTCGTGTCGTGAGATGTTGGGTTAAGTCCCGTAACGAGCGCAACCCTTATCTTTATTTGCCAGCACATCATGGTGGGAACTATAAAGAGACTGCCGGTGATAAACCGGAGGAAGGCGGGGACGACGTCAAGTCATCATGGCCCTTACGACCAGGGCTACACACGTGCTACAATGGGAAGGACAAAGGGTTGCTAAGCCGCGAGGTGGTGCTAATCTCATAAACCTTTTCGTAGTCCGGATCGGAGTCTGCAACTCGACTCCGTGAAGTCGGAATCGCTAGTAATCGTAGATCAGAACGCTACGGTGAATACGTTCCCGGGTCTTGTACACACCGCCCGTCATACCATGGGAGTGGGTTGCAAAAGAAGTGGGTAGCTTATTTGGGCGCTCACCACTTTGTGATTCATGACTGGGGTAAAGTCGTAACAAGGTAACCCTAGCGGAAGCTGGGGTTGGATCACCTCCTTAAGACAGTATGAGTGTCCACAACAAGTTGTTTGATAAAAAATAAAGAAGAATGAAATAACATCTTATCTTTTGATTGCAAGAGATTTATATTTAATAAAAAAATGCACCTAGGTTAGGGATAAAAGCCAAGGTTAGTATTTTTCTATATGTTTAATTTTCAATGCGTTTAACGCAAAGGAAGGCGGTAATGTAGATATAAATTTATTTTTGTAATATTTAAATAATTTATTGCTAACCTGAGCATACTCAGTGTTTTAATATATTTTTTCTCGAAAGATAACACCATTCGGGTCTGTAGCTCAGTTGGTTAGAGCGCACCCCTGATAAGGGTGAGGTCGGTGGTTCAAATCCACCCAGACCCACCAAATTTTCATTTTTGATTGCGTTGTTAGCTCAGTTATTTATTAAAACAAACTTTGTCGCCTTCGCCTTACAAAAATAAAAATTACAGTATTTGCACTGTTTTCAAGGGGCCATAGCTCAGCTGGGAGAGCGCTTGCCTTGCACGCAAGAGGTCGGGAGTTCGATCCTCCCTGGCTCCACCACATTGTTTTTGCTTTTGTAAAAAAACTAAGTTTTCATTTTTTTAAAAACTTAAATAAAGTCATATCGTGATTTTATTTAAGTTTTTATGTCACGCTTACGAGTGTGGAGCTCTTTAACAATTTAATACATGAAGTAAAGTTTGTAAATATACAATATAACAACGCGAAGACTGTTGTGATGACAGTTTTCATTGGTGTATTGCATTGACACAACAATTTCAAAAAATATGGATTCTCATCGGCGGTATAAAAACCGCCAATGAAATAAAAAAAAGAATTCACCGATTGTGATTTATCACAATTTGTGACTTCAAGGTGAAATACGAAATCATACAACACCAAGTTACAAGACTTTGGATTTTGTTTATTTGTAAAGAGTTTTTGAGTTCTTGAAGATATTTAGTTTTTCTAAATAACCAATTGAACAAAAAAACAACCTAACAAATAGATAAAAGTTAAAGTTATAACAGATACTTTGGGGTTATATGGTCAAGTGAATAAGTGCATACGACGGATGCCTTGGCATTAGAAGGCGATGAAGGACGTGATAATCTGCGATAAGCTTCGGTTAGCTGATAATAAGCATTATTAGCCGGAGATCTCCGAATGGGAAAACCCAGTGGTCATCAGACCATTATCCTTAACTGAATACATAGGTTAAGGAGGCAAACCTAGGGAACTGAAACATCTAAGTACCTAGAGGAAAAGAAATCAACCGAGATTCCCTTAGTAGCGGCGAGCGAACGGGGATCAGCCCTTAAGCATATTTTAAATTACTAGAATGTTCTGGAAAGTTCAACGATACAGGGTGATAGTCCCGTATAGGAAAATTTAATTTATGTGAAATCGAGTAAGGCGGCGCACGTGAAACGCTGTTTGAATATGGGGGGACCACCCTCCAAGGCTAAATACTCTCTAATGACCGATAGTGAACAAGTACCGTGAGGGAAAGGCGAAAAG
>NZ_FXLV01000075.1 GCF_900180345.1 Bathymodiolus heckerae thiotrophic gill symbiont | reverse complement strand
GATGTATAAAGTGCAATAATTAGTGTGGTTAAGTTGTTTGATTGCTAGGTTGGTGGGGTTTTTATGCAGTTAAACGCTCATTCTGCACTTGTGCTTTGATAAGTTCGTCTTTGTATTCTTTGACTGCCTTGGATGGCTCCATGGCAATCTCTGCGTTAGCAAGGAAAGTCTTCTTCCAATTTTGTAGATTCTGAGGTAGGATATTATGCTTACTGGCAATCTGCACTATGGTGCTTTCGTTTTGTAGTAATTCAAGTACTAATTTAGTCTTGAATGCTGAGGTATATTTGGTTCGTTTTTACTCATTTTTTACTCCGATTTTTTTGTTTAGTTTAACGGGTTCGAAATAAGAAAAATTAAATTGTTGTCTGAAATTGTTGGGGTTTTATAAAAAAGATTATTGATGCAAAAAAATAATGCGTAAAATATTAATTTTGTGTCCAGTCAAGTGGGGGAATTTCAGTCTAAGATTGTTAGACCACTACAGTTTGATGCTTGCTCTGATTTTTACAAAAGGTGTTATTCAAAAAACGATTTCATTTTATCAAAGAAGGAATCTGACTCAGGATGTTGTTTTTTGCCACATGAGCCTGCAAACTGCTGCAGTAATTTTTTTTGTTTACCGTTAAGATTAACAGGTGTTTCAAGTTTGACTTGGCAAATTAAATCGCCTGTGCCACTGCCTTGTAAGCCAGTAATACCTTTGCCTTTTAAGCGGAATTGTTTACCTGTTTGTGTGCCTGAAGGAATCTTAATTTTGAATTTTCCATTTAATGTTGGTACTTCAATATCACCACCCAGTGCTGCTGAGGCAAAATCAATTGGTACACTGCAATATAGGTCGTTGTCGTGGCGTTCAAAAATATTATGTGGACGAACATGCATTTCTACATACAAATCACCATTTGGGCCGCCACGCACGCCAGCCTCACCTTCGCCAGTTAGACGAATACGATTGCCCGTGTCTACGCCTACGGGGATTTTAACTGAGAGAGTTTTTTGCCGACGCACCACGCCTTTTCCATGGCAATCTCCACAAGGAGAATCAATCACTTGACCAGCACCTCGACACTGCGGGCAGGGTTGTTGCACGGCAAAAGGACCTTGTTGCATATGCACTTGCCCTACACCCTGACAAGTGCCACAAGTTTTAGCACTGGTGCCTGGTTTGGCGCCAGTGCCATGGCAAGTATCACATTTTTCACCTTTAGGAATGCGCACTTGAACTGTCTTGCCTTCAGCCGCTTCTTTGAGGTCAATTTCTAAATCATAGCGTAAATCAGCACCACGATTATTCTGCTGTGCTTGACGATGACCACCGCCAAAAATATCACCAAAAATATCACCAAAGCCGCCACTATTGCCAAATGGATTACCACTACCGAATGGGTTACCGCCTGCATTGCCGTTCACGCCCGCATGACCAAACTGGTCATAAGTCTGTCGTTTTTGCTCATCAGACAAAACAGCATAAGCCTTTTGAATGCCTTTGAAGGTTTTTTCGGCCGCTTCTTTATTGTCCTTGTTGCGGTCTGGATGGTGTTTCATCGCCAAGCGCTTATAGGCTTTTTTGATGGTTTTTGCATCATCGCCCTTGCTAACGCCTAATATTTCGTAATAATCTCTTTCTGACATAATTTCCCTAACTGTAAAAAGGGGCATAAAGCCCCTTTAAGTATTTACCAATAAGAACTACTTATCCTTTTTATCGTCATTCTTAACTTCTTCAAAATCGGCATCAACCACATCATCGCCTGCCTCTTTAGCGCCTGCATTAGCTGCATCAGTAAAGCCATCTTCACCAGCACCTGCTTTTGCCTGTGCTTTTTCAGCTAAGGGTTGTGCTGTTTCGCTTAAAGATTGAGTTTTAGCATCAATTGCTTCTTTATCATTGCTTTTCATTGCCTCTTCAAGTTCGCTCATTGCTGCTTCAATTGCAGTTTTTTCGTCTTCTGATACTTCGTCTTTAAGCTCGTCTAACATTTGCTTAGTTGAATGAACCAATGAATCCGCCATATTGCGTGTGGTAACCAACTCTTGGAATTTTTTATCTTCCTCGACATTTGCCTCAGCGTCTTTAATCATCTTTTCGACTTCTTCATCGCTCAAACCACTGGACGCTTTAATGGTAATACTTTGCTCTTTACCTGTGTTTTTATCCTTGGCAGACACATTCAAAATACCATCAGAATCAATGTCTAAGGTTACTTCGATTTGTGGCTGACCTTTAGGTGCATTTGGAATACCTTCAAGATTGAACTGGCCTAGTGATTTATTTGCACTGGCTATTTCTCGCTCACCTTGCATTACATGCACAGTTACTGCCGATTGGTTGTTCGCAGCAGTTGAGAAAGTTTGACTGGCATTGGTCGGAATGGTGGTGTTTTTTTCAATCAACTTGGTCATTACCCCGCCCATGGTCTCAATACCTAGCGACAATGGCGTTACATCTAGCAACAATACATCCTTAACATCGCCGCCTAATACACCCGCTTGAATTGCCGCACCCATCGCTACTGCTTCATCAGGATTGACATCTTTTTTAGGTTCTTTGCCAAAGAATTCTTTGACCTTTTCTTGTACCTTGGGCATTCTTGTAGAGCCACCAACAATGATAACTTCGTCAATGTCTTTGGCAGTTAACTTCGCATCTTTAAGGGCAATTTGACAAGGGTCAATTGAGCGTTTAATCAAATCTTCTACCAAAGACTCTAACTTAGAGCGTGTAATTTTGATGTTTAAGTGTTTAGGACCTGAAGCATCTGCTGTGACATACGGAAGGTTAACCTCAGTTTGCTCAGAAGAAGACAACTCAATCTTGGCTTTTTCTGCGGCTTCTTTTAAGCGTTGTAACGCCATTGGGTCATTTTTTAAATCAACGCCTTGGTCTTTTTTAAATTCTTCGACCAAGTAATCCATAAGGCGCTGATCAAAATCTTCACCCCCTAAAAAAGTATCGCCATTGGTGGATAACACTTCAAAGTGCTTTTCGCCATCAATGTCTTCCATTTCAATAATAGAAACATCGAAAGTACCGCCACCTAAGTCATACACGGCAATGGTTTTATCGCCAGTAGATTTGTCAACACCATACGCCAATGCCGCTGCGGTTGGTTCGTTAATAATGCGTTTAACATTAAGTCCTGCAATCTTGCCCGCATCTTTGGTTGCTTGGCGTTGTGAGTCGTTAAAGTAAGCAGGTACAGTGATAACCGCTTCAGTAACTGTTTCGCCTAGATAATCCTCAGCCGTTTTCTTCATCTTACCGATAACTTTTGCTGAAATCTCAGGGGCAGCCATTTTCTTGCCATTGACTTTCACCCATGCATCGCCATTGTCTGCCTTAACAATCTTATAAGGCACAAGGTCGATGTCTTTTTGAACCGCTTCCTCGTCAAAACGACGACCAATTAAACGCTTGATGGCGTAAAGTGTGTTTTCAGGATTGGTAACCGCTTGTCGTTTAGCACTTTGACCAACTAAAACCTCTTCTGAATCTTTTGGAAAAGCGATGATAGATGGAGTGGTGCGATCACCCTCAGAATTTTCAATGATTTTTATGTTACCACCTTCCATAATAGCAACGCATGAATTGGTTGTGCCTAGATCAATGCCGATAATTTTTGCCATGTTTTTACTCCTTTGTGTTAGTTATGAACCTTATATAAGGATACAAAAATTAAAATCAAGTAAAAAAAACGAAAAAAAACTAAATTTTTTCTTTCAATAGATTTTCCACATTGCTTGGCACAAAGGCGCTAATATCGCCACCTAAGGATAAAATCTCCCTTACCAGCGAAGAGGAAATATTGGCGTATTGTTCTGCTGGTGTCATAAACAAGGTTTCAATAGTAGGATTAAGGTGTTTATTCATACCAGAGAGTTGGAATTCATACTCAAAATCACTCACCGCACGCAAGCCACGCAAAATAATTTGTACATTTTGCGTTTCAGCAAAATCCACCAACAAAGTGTCAAAACTCATGACTTTAATATTATTAATGTCAATTAAGGCTGTCTTAGCGGATTCCAGTCTGTCGTTAATATCTAAAAAAGCCGGTTTTTTGCTGTTTTGGGTAATGCCGATAATCACTGTATCAAACAGTTTGCTGGCGCGTTTGATTAAGTCAATATGCCCATTGGTGATTGGGTCAAAAGAGCCGGGGTAAATTGCA
>NZ_FXLV01000074.1 GCF_900180345.1 Bathymodiolus heckerae thiotrophic gill symbiont | reverse complement strand
AGCACCGCCTAATACGATTTTAATCTGTCTAATATCACCCTCAGTTGTGGTAACAATATCGGCATCAAAGACAGCACCTGCAGAAAATCTTGCTTGATTTGCCGATACTTTATATTTATGATCAAACAATTGTAAATCTTGCACTTTAGTGTCTTTATCATGAAAGGAGGTATCAAGATACAACTTATCGGCTGTGGCCGCCCTACTACGAAGTAAAACGCCTTGCTCGTTAGCAGCATATTGGGCGGCGCTGATATGGTAATATTTGATTAAAGTACCTTCTCGTGCAACTTTGACATAATCACCTGCACTGTAATCTCGGTCTGTTATATTCACATGAGTGCCACCTTCATATAGGCTATTGATGCCTGAGATATCTACATATATTGCATAGTCAACAGTAGTATAAGAATTACTACTATCATCAGTAGATAAACCAAGCATAAACCTTTGACCGTTGTTGACATCTTTGGTGATTTTAGCAATAACAAAACCATCACCTGTAAAGCCTTCGGTGGAGAATACATCGGCATCCCAACCATCTGTACCTGTTTTCTCAAACTCATCAGCCAAAATATCACCACTCATTTTGGCACTAAGGTCGAAATTGGTGGTTATTCGATTACCGCCTAAATTTATCTTTTCTGCTGGTGTTAAATCCACACCAACTGTTACTGTTGAAGCTGGGGTTTCATTATTATCACTATCAATATAACTGATAGCGAATGTTCTATCACCTTCTTGTGGGGCTGCTTGGGTATTTTTCAGGTTGATTGATTTAACAATTGCATCGACAAAAGAGGCGGGGAAGTTATTACCATTAGAGCGAACAATGAATAAATTACTAGTTACTGTTGTATAGTTATAGTTAACATTAACACCGCCTACGACCACATTATTAACTACAGCATTGGCATTTAGTGACAGGTCAGCATCTAAAACTAACTTATCATTAGTAAAGTCTAAATTAGCACCGCCTAAGTGAATTTTAATCACATTAATATTTTTCTCACTCGGCTGAACGCTGTTGGCATACAGTGAGATACCTGTGCTTAAGGTAGCGGCTAAATTAGCAATATTAACAGCTATTGTGCTGGTAGTTTGTGTGCCAGCTTCTACGCCGTCTAAATCTATTGTTTTTATTGCTGTTGATGTTCTTGAATTTACCTTGATACTTGTGGTTACAGAATCACTCTCATTACCTGCATGATCAAGATAACTAATGGTTATACTGCGCTTACCCAAAACTGGCGTTAGACTGCCGTTCTTAAGCTCAACAGCCTCTATCGCTGCCTTCACAGAAAGAGAATCTAGATTACTACCATCTTTATTGAAGAATAATAAGGTCTTAGTTGCTGCTGTATAAATATGACCAATATTAGAAATATCCACACTATTATTACCAATACCCGATGAATAAAGATCTAAAAATAACTCATCATTCACAATATCTAAATCCGGACCTCCTAAAACAACTTTAATCTGTTTAATATCTATTGCACTTGGAACGACAACATTACTATCAAAAACAACGCCTGCTACTAGTTGTGTCTGATCAACAACTTTTATTCGACTGAACAATTTCACTTCATCAAGCCGACTGCCTATATTTCTAAATGAAGTATCAATAAATAATTTATCCGTTGCACTCACGCCTGTTTTAGTGTGTATTACAGTACCTTCTTGACCAGCAGCCTGCTCGGCAGCAGTAATATGGTAATATTTAATCTCTGTGCCAATGCGTGCAACTTTGATATAATCGCCTGTATTGAAACTTATATCAGTTAAATTAGTTTTAACATTATTTTCATAAACACCATCAATAATATCATTTTCTTTTATATAAATTGCATAATCAATAGTGGTGTAACTATTACTATCATCATTTGTAGATAAGCCAAACATGACAGGTTGATTATTCGCTGTCACTTTGGCAATAGCATAACCATCACCGATAAAGCCTTCATTGGAAAATATATCTTCGCTCCATATAGTAACGCTAGTGCCTACTCTTTCAAAGTTGTTAACACCAGCAATATCATTCATGTTATCAGAAAGATTAAAGTCAGTATCAGTTTCAAAAAGTTTGCCTAAATTCACTGCATCTGGGACAGTTACATCTACCACAATAGTAGCAGTGGCAGAGGCGCTGGTATTGCCATGCTTATCAATGTAAGTAAAGGTGGCTGTTCTGTCGCCTTCGCTTGGGTTGGTTTCTGTATTCTTAAGGTGGATTGCTTCAACAATGTCTTTAACTTTCGCAGCGTTAAAGTTAGAGTTATCGGCTTTAGTGATAATGAGCGTATTGCCTGTTAAGCTGTAGCGTGCAACCACACTAGCAATAGTGAGGTTGGTGGTAGCGATGTCTGAGTTTGTATCAATGTCTACAGTATTTAAGACTAATTTATCGTTAGCAGTATCTAAGTCGCCTAGGACTATTTTAATTTGTGTAATGTCGTTTTCTGTTGGTACAACAATACTGGTATCAAAGGCGATGCCTGTGGCTGAGGCTAAGGTGGTGGTACGATTGGCATGATTAACAATAGTGCTGATGCTGTTTTGAGTGCCTATTTCTGAATTGTCTAAGTCAATCTGTGCTGGAGCAATGGTGTCTACGCTTAAAGTGGTGATGGCACTGATGCCTTCATTGTCAGCGGCATCAACATAACTAAAGGTGGCTGTTCTGTCGCCTTGGGTTGGGTTCTGGGTAGTGTTTTGTAGTTTGATGCTAGCAACAATGACTTGAACCTCAGTGGCACTTAGAGCACTGGCGTCATCTTTAGAGATAATCAAGGTGTTAATTGTCTTATCGTAACTATAGTTAATACCCGTAATGGCACCAAGTGAGACATTATTACCTTGCGCATCGTTATTAAGGTCTAAATTGTAATTAAGACCTAGTAGTAATTGGTCATTGGTGGTGTCTAAATTAGCACCACCTATTACCACTTTAATTTGAGTGATATCTGTGGCTGTTGGGGCAGCAACATTTGCTTCAAAGGCGATGCCTGCTTTTAGTTGTGCTTGGTTGGCAATGTTGAGCGTTAGCGCTTCAGTGGCTCGAGTGTCTGCTGTGGTTGCGTCTAAATCAACTGCATCTGGGGCAATTAAGTTAACTTTAATACTTGCTGTAGCAGGACTAAACTCAGAATTACCTGTATTGATGTAGCTAATGGTTGCTGTTCTGTCGCCTTCACTTGGGTTGGTTTCTGCATTCTTAAGGCGGATTGCCTCAACAATGTCTTTAACTTTAGCGGCGTTGAAGTTAGATCCATTGGCTTTAGTGATGACGAGCGTATTGCCTGTTAAGGTGTAGCTTGCAGCCACACCCGCAATAGTGAGGTTGGTGGCAGCGATGTCTGCGTTGGTATTAATGTCTGCAGTATTTAAGATTAATTTGTCGTTAGCAGTGTCTAAGCCGTCTAAGACAACTTTGATTTGTGCAATGTCGTTTTCTGTTGGGGCAGCAATATTGGCATCAAAGGCAATGCCTGTGGTGAGTGTGGTTGCTAAGTTGGCTTTATTAACGATTGTTGCGCTGTTTGATTGTGCATTTGCCTGTGTTGGGTCTAAGTCAACTGCACTTAATGAGCTGGCTGCTGGGTCAACGGTTATGGTTGCTGTTGCAGAGGCGCTTTCATTGTTTGCATCATCGATGTAGGTAAAGGTAGCAGTTCTGTCGCCTTCTGCAGCCTTGGTGGTGGTATTTTGAAGCTCGATTGATTGAATGGCTTGTTGTACTTCTAGCGTGCTTAAGTTGGTGCCATCGGCTTTAGAGAGAACTAGGGTTTTAGTGGTTGCGTTATAAGTGTAGTTAACACCAGTTAACTCACCCAAACTTACCTCGTCATCTGCTGAGTTTACATTCAAAGCAACTTGGTTGTTAAGACCTAAGAGTAAATGGTCATTGGTGGTATCTAAATTAGTGCCGCCTATCACTACTTTAATTTGAATGATATCGGTGGCTATAGGGGTAGCAATAGCAGCGTCAAAGGCAATACCTTGTGCCAGTTGCTCGCGGTTAATGGTGAGTAAGCTGGTGTCTTGTATGAATGCTGCGGCGTCTAAATCGACAGCATCTGGGGCAATTAAGTTAACACTAATAGTAGTGGTGGCTGAGGCAGTGGTATTGCCATGCTCATCGGTGTAAGTAAAGGTGGCTGTTCTATCATCTTCGCTTGGACTGGTTTCTGCATTCTTAAGGCGGATTGCTTCAACAATGGCTTTAACATTAGCAGTGCTGAAGTTAGAGCCATCGGCTTTAGTGATGACCAGCGTATTGCCTGTTAAAGTGTAGCTTGCAGCCACACTTGCAATAGTAAGGGTGGTGGCAGTAATGTCTGCGTTTGTATTAATGTTTGCGGTATTTAAGATTAATTTGTCGTTAGTAGTGTCTAGACCGCCTAGGACTATTTTAATTTGTGCAATGTCAGTCTCTGTTGGTGCAACAATACTGGCATCAAAGGCAATGCCTGTGGCTAAGGTGGTGGCACGATTGGTATTATTAATAATAGTGCTACTGCTATTTTGTATGCCTGCTTCTGAGTCGCCTAAGTCAATCTGTGCTGGAGCAATGGTGTCTATGC
>NZ_FXLV01000073.1 GCF_900180345.1 Bathymodiolus heckerae thiotrophic gill symbiont | reverse complement strand
CAGCGTCTCTATCTACTTCATTGTCATTAGAGGCGCTGTAAACTTCACTCCCCGAGAGAGGTAAAAAAAATGAAAAATGATTAGGTAGTTTGTTTAACTCTATGTCTAGCGTTGTGCCTAGGTTCAAATCTTTAGCAACAAGCTGCTGATAGTCAGTAACAATAGCAAACCGTGGATTGTGCCTTAAAATTAACTCGTCTTTTGAGATTGTATCAATTGTGCTTAGTAATTTATCAGTCTTTTCTGTTTTAAAAAAAATCTTCTTTTTATAAAGAATTTCATTGTCGTTATTTGATAAATTAAAATCGCCTTTTTTTAATCGAGTAACTGAAGTTTTAGAAATACCGTAAGCCAACAAAAAATCGTAGATAAATTCTTCTTTTGAAAAATCATCAAAAACAACTCTTATATTGTTTTGTATATCCTGAGAATTCATTGCTTTTCTACTATCAAAATAATCTCATCAGTTTTTTCATCAATTTCAATCACCTTATGCCCATGCACCTTGCACCAAGCGGGTATGTCATGCAGAACACCAGGGTCAGTGGCAGTCATTTGAATAATGCCACCCTCCCTTACTTTTGCAATCGCTTCACTTAGGCGAATGACTGGCATAGGACAAAGCAATCTTTTTGCATCTATATGTATCATGCAAGGAATTGAGAAGCCGGGCTTCTCAATTTTTGATTAGTTAGCATTGACCCAATCCTGTGGTTTGAGATAGTGGTTGTATAATTTGGCTTCGGGGCTATCTGCCTTTGGTTGGTATTGGTATTCCCAGCGGACTAGAGGGGGCAAAGACATTAAAATGGATTCTGTGCGTCCACCTGTTTGTAATCCGAATAGTGTGCCACGGTCATAAACTAGGTTAAATTCTACATAGCGTCCGCGGCGATATAATTGAAATTGTCGTTCGTGGTCACTATATTTTAGGTTTTTGCGTTTTTGGACAATTGGCTTATAGGCTTTGATGTAGCTATTACCAACACTTTGCATAAAGGCAAAACATGATTCAAAACTGCCTTCGTTAAGGTCATCAAAGAATAAGCCGCCAATGCCTCGTTGTTCATCTCGGTGTTGCATATAGAAATAATCATCACACCATTTTTTGTATTTTGCGTAAGTGCCTTTGGCGAATGGTTCGCAGGCATCTTTGGCATTTTGATGCCAAAAAACACAATCTTCGTCAAAGCCATAATATGGCGTTAAATCAAAGCCGCCACCAAACCACCAAATTGGTGTCTCACCCTCTTTTTCTGCTAAGAAAAAACGCACATTAGCATGCGAAGTTGGCACAAAAGGATTGCGTGGATGGATAACCAATGACACGCCCAAGGCGGTAAAATTTCGCCCTTCTAATTCAGGTCTGAGTGCAGTGGCAGAGGCGGGCATATTATTGCCATGCACGATTGAATAATTCACTCCCGCCTGTTCAAACACTTTGCCATTTACCAGCACTCTAGTAAGGCCATCGCCTTTGCTATCAGGCTTTTCCCATTTGTCTTTAATAAATGTCGCTTCACCATCAACGGCTTCTAATTGCACACAAATGTCTGCTTGTAAATCTAATAAATATTTTTTAACTTGGTCAATCATCTGAGCCTTTCTCCTGTTTGTAGATTAATAATTTGTGATGCCTGAGTATTGTAGCCTTGTGGTGCGATAATAAAGTCTAATTCTTGCTTAAAAGCCACATTTAGCTCAAAAATGCTTGTGGCTGCACTCCTGCCAGTGATGTTCGCACTGGTAGAAAGCAATGCGCTATTACACCTTTCGCACAAACTGGCAATCAGCCTATTATCCGTTAAACGCACAGCCACAGTATCAAAATTACCTGTAATCAACGCTGACACATTTTTGTGTGTCTTTAGTAAATAAGTAGTCGGTTGTTTTTGTGGTGTTATTTGCACCAATAAATCCATATCTTGCACAAATGGTTGAAAAAAATGCACTTCACTGGCAAGTAAAATTAAGCCTTTTTGGGGATTTCTGCGCTTAAGTCGCCCCATTTTTTGCATGGCATGCGTATGCTTTGGCAGGCAAGTCAATCCTTGGATGGTATCTGTCGGATTGCTAATCACCCCACCTAGATTTAGTGTATTCGCTGCTAATCGTGTTTGAAAATTCATTGTTTTTTTGCTCTTGGATGGCATTTATCATATACTTTTGAGAGTTCTAAAAAATCTAAATGGGTATAGACCTGTGTAGATTTTATGCTTTCATGCCCCAAAAAAGCTTGTACACTGCGTAAATCATGGCTAGATTGCAAGAAGTGTGTTGCTGCTGCATGGCGTAGCATGTGCGGATGCACATGAAAAGCAATACCCACCTGTTGAGCACGATTTTTCACCATTTTCTGCACCCAACGCACGCTCAGTCGTTGCCCATTTTGATTAATAAACACAGCCTTATTACTGTGTTCATATTTTTTTAAATATCGATTTAAGGCTTGATAGGATTTGGCACCAATCGGCGTGGTTCGCATTTTTCCGCCTTTACCAAGCACGGTTAAAAAATCGCTATCAATATCTTTAATATCCAATCCAACCAATTCTGACACTCGCAACCCGCAAGAATACAAAAGCTCAATTATTGCCACATTTCTTAACATCAACCAATCACTAGAATTAGGCTTTGCCATTAGTTTAAATTGCTCACAACTAAGTATGCTGGGCAGTTTTTTTGTAGTTTTTGGAGTAGTAATTTTACCAATATCATGTTCTAAAAACTTAAAAAAACTACGAATAGATGACATACAGCGGTTTATGCTTTTAGGATTTATACCGCTATGATATAATCGCATCGAAAATAAATTTAATTGCTCAGCAGTTACTGCATCCCAGTTGTGAATATCTTCATCTACCAAAAAATCTCCTAATTTATGCAAATCACGGGCATAGGCTTTTTGCGTATGCACCGAATAATGTCGAACATTTTTTAAAAAATGCATAAAGTGCTTGATTTTTTGTAATTCGACCATATCAATGTATTTTACGCATAAACTAGGAATAAAAAAATGACAGAAAAGCAAACACATTCGTTTCAAGCGGAAGTTTCTCAACTATTGGATTTGATGATTCACTCTTTATACTCTAATAAAGAGATTTTTCTTCGTGAATTGGTGTCCAACGCCTCTGATGCGATTGATAAGCTCAAGTTCGCATCCTTGTCAAATGATACATTGGTTGAAGGCAAAGAAAATTTACAAATTCATATTGATGTAGATAAAAAAGCCAACACAATCACTGTTACTGACAATGGTATTGGCATGAGCGAGTCAGAAGTAAACAAGCTTATTGGCACCATTGCCAATTCTGGCACAAAAAAATTCTTAAAAGGTTTAGACCAGAAACAAGCACAAGACTCTAATCTTATTGGTCAATTTGGCGTGGGGTTTTATTCGGCGTTTATTGTGGCAGATAAAGTTGATCTTATCACTAGAAAAGCTGGCACTAAAGAAAAAAAAGGCACAAAATGGACCTCTACTGGCAAAGGAAAATACTCAATAGAAAATGTTGATTGTCCAGATTTTGGCACCTCAGTGATATTGCATATTAAAAAAGACGAAAAAGAATTTTTAGACGATAGTCGTCTGCGTGGCATTATTAGCAAATATTCTGACCATATCACTGTGCCGATTATGATGATAAAAGCCAGCGAAAACGACAAAGAGATTGAATATGAAACCGTTAATAAAGCCAATGCTTTTTGGACACAAGACAAACGAGCACTTAAACAAGAAGATTATGATGATTTTTACAAGTCATTAACTTATGATTTTGAAGCACCATTAACGCAACTCCACAACCGTGTTGAGGGTAACCTAGATTACACCTCGCTACTCTACATCCCCTCAAAAGCACCGTTTGATATGTGGGAGCCAAAACGCAAAGGCGGTATCAAGTTATATGCCAAGCATGTCTTTATCATGGAAGACAACGAATCTTTGATGCCACTTTATCTGCGTTTTGTTAAAGGCGTGATTGACACGGCTGACTTGTCGCTAAATGTTTCTAGGGAAATTTTACAAGGCAATAAAGTAGTTGATACGATTCGAAAAGCGTCTGTTAGTCGTATTCTAAAAGAACTTGAAAAAATGGCTAAAAATCAGCCCGAAAAATATGCAGATTTTTGGAAGGAATTTGGTATGGTCATGAAAGAAGGCGTGGTTGAAGACCTTGCTAATAAAGACAAAATTGCAAAACTTTTGCGCTTTGCCACTAATAAAAGTGATGATGCGACACAAACAGCCACTCTTGAATGTTATGTTAAGAGTATGCAAAAAGACCAAAAAACCATTTATTACATCACCGCCGAAACTTATGAAAGCGCCAAGGGTTCGCCACATTTAGAAGTATTCAATAAAAAGGACATTGAAGTTCTGCTACTTTCTGATCGTGTTGACGAATGGATGGTAAGTAATTTTGGAGAATTTGAAGGTGTGCCATTTAAGTCAATTGCCAAAGGTAATTTAGAGGATTTAGACTCTAAAGAAGATAAGAAAGAGAAAGAAAAAGTATCCAAAGACTACGAAAAAGTCATTGAAAAACTCAACGAAATCCTTGAGCCACAAGTTAAAAAAGTGAAAATCTCCAATCGCCTGAGCGAATCTCCTTCTTGTCTAGTAGCTGATGAAAATGAGATGGGGGGTAATATGGAACGCATCATGAAATCCCTAGGTCAAGATATTCCAGACACCAAACCAATTCTTGAAATTAATCCAACACATCCATTGGTAAAAAAACTTAAGACTAAAATTGATGAAGATTTGGCTAAAATTTTATTTGACCAAGCCGTCCTCAGTGAAGGCGGACAACTAAAAGACCCAGCCGAGTTTGTTAAACGCATGAATAAATTGATTAGTTAACCTCATCAAAAGTTCAAGTTTATAAACCAGAAAAAAGCCTGATAATTTCGGGCTTTTTTTTATGTCTCGTTTTTAGAATGTACATAGAATTTAAATTTAAATAGTCTTGAATTCGCACATTAAGTGCAATTTCTCCTAAGCCGTTAATAATCAACAGCCTTTCCTAAAAATAACTCAACTGGTTGTTTCCCACCTCGTGTTTTTCGAGGTCTTGTGTTGAGTCGCTTC
>NZ_FXLV01000072.1 GCF_900180345.1 Bathymodiolus heckerae thiotrophic gill symbiont | reverse complement strand
CAATTTTTGCCAGATTGGTGATTTTATTAAACCTTGTCCTAGCAGGGCTAAGGCTGGGTTTAAAAAATCGCCAAGCGGGTGAAAAGTGGATTTTTGATGATTATTCATATTTATGCAAAGGTCTCTATATATTAAGAAATCTACATAAGCACTTTAAATCCCTCGGGATTTATTGAAAAATCGTTAAAAAATTCAGTGCAAAAGTTGCACTGACTTTTTTTTGTGCTTTAATTAAACAACTGCACCAACCAAATTTTAAATGTTGTTGCAATTTCTTGGCTGTTATCTAATGCAATTTTATTGATAGCCGAATGTAATGGATCGCTAGGTGAATCTTGCCATGCAAAGTAGGTATGCATAATTGCTTTGTTTCGGTGTTGTGATTTAAAAGAAGTGAGTTTTTTATTCTCTGCTCGTTTAATTACATCATTAATAAAAGCAGTATCTATGTCAGTTGCCAATTCTAAATAAAACTTTTCCAAGGCACCATTATCTTGATTATTTGGCATTATCCAAACACCTAATTTTGGCAATCCATTTTCCGTATGAACAAGCCCAGTTTTTAGAATACTACTAGGTAATTTTTTGTAAAACTTTGTAGTCTTATTGATAATTTCTTGATAACGAGCGTTAATATCGTTATCAGCATCTAGAATAATGCCAATAATCTCAGGTTGATTACTTCCTTGCAATAATGCATTTAATTGAGATAAAACTTGATTATCGTTTTCACAATTGCAAAAACCAAATTGGGTATTTATTTCATTATCTTCGCAAAATTTCTTAACAATATTACAATCACTTTTACCTTCAAGCAACAATACTGACTTTTCTCCACACCGCTTCATCCAATCGGTTGATTTGCTTGACATTTATCTAACCTCTGTATTTGTACTCAGTGCATCGTTAAGGTCGGAAAAATCATAAAGCATTACAGAATGCCGTTTGTCTTTGTAATCAATACGGTGCATGGTTGCTTTTTCTTCATTGCTTTCCCATTGCGAACCAAATGCCTTAATGCAATCACTACTATGCGTTGTGATGAATACCTGTATATTAAGACTTTCTGCTAAAGAAAAGATAACTTTCCATACCTGCTCTTGCACTGAATAATGTAAGCCATTTTCAAATTCATCAATTAATAAATAGCCATCTTGAGCGTTAACCATGCTTAATACAATATACAAAATTCGATTAATACCATCACCCATACTTTTAAATGGTACTATTTCCCCATCAATACTTGCCTTAGCAATTCTCCCCCTACTACGACGATCTTGTTCTACAAACTTTATACCCGATAAACTTGGCTCAATAATTCGTAGTGCCTCAATAACCTTAGCCTGTTTATCCGTTAAATCTATGTTGTCCCACATTTTTACAATATCGCCAGATCCAGAGCTACGAACAAATTGCAAATTTATATTTTTTCTAGGCTTTGATTTATGTCGAGAAATTCTATGCCTCATCCCGTAATGTCTATGTCTATATAATTCATCAAAATCATTTCTTAATAAAGCATCTTCTGATATGCTGTTTTTAGTAACTCTTAAAATTTCATCATCATTCTTATCAATAATTGTTTTAATTTCAGTTAATTTGTCTTTATTTTTTTCCTGCTTAATAATTTCACCAAGTATGATTCCTTCATTATTAAAATTTGACAATTGGTGATTGTGAAATAAATGCCTAACAATAGAGCCAATTGATGACGAACCATCCTCATGAGATAGGTGTTCGTCTTTTTTAACTAACAAACCTTCAATAGCTTCTATTTTATCTTGATGTAAATGTAAATAAAACGCTTCTAAAAGCGCTGTTTTTCCTATACTATTTCTCCCTAAAAATAAGTTAACTTTAGCAAGTTTTTCTATTTTTATTTCTTCAAAAGCACGGAAGTTTTTAGCAACAAATGAATTACACATAATATTTTTTCTAACTCCAACAGTATTTTAAATGATACCCTAATCAATATGCAGCACCGCCAAAAATGCCTCTTGCGGAATGTCCACCCTGCCAACACTACGCATACGCTTTTTACCTTTTTTCTGTTTATCGAGTAATTTGCGTTTACGAGAAATATCGCCACCATAGCATTTTGCAGTTACATTTTTTCTAAGGGCTTTGACATTGGTTCTGGCAATAACTTTCACGCCGATACAGGCTTGAATGGCGACATCGAACATTTGTCTTGGCACTAATTCTTTCATTTTTTCAGCAATTTCTCTGCCTTTTTTGATTGAATCTTCACGATGGATAATCAGTGCTAAAGCATCAACCGACTCTTGGTTAATCTGAATATCAAGGCGGATTAAATCAGAAACTTGATAGCGCTCAAATTGATAATCCATGGAAGCAAACCCCCGTGATACCGATTTCAGCCTATCAAAGAAATCCAATACCACTTCATTCAGCGGTAATTCATACACCATTGACACCTGTTTGCCCATATAAGTTAGGCTTTTTTGCACACCTCGCTTCGAGACACATAGGCTAATCACATTGCCAACAAATTCATCGGTGACTAAGATATTTGCCGTAATAATTGGCTCTCTAAATTCTGCAATAAGCTGGTTTTCTGGCATTTTTGATGGGCTATCCACTCGAATGGTATTGCCTTTAGTGTCTAAAATTTCATACACCACGGTTGGCGCAGTGGTAATTAAATCTAGGTCATATTCTCGCTCTAGGCGTTCTTGTACAATCTCCATATGTAACAAACCCAAGAAACCAATTCTAAAGCCGAAGCCTAATGCATCAGAGTTTTCAGGCTCGTATTGCAATGCTGCATCGTTCAAACGCAGTTTTGCCAAAGCATCACGAAATTTTTCATAATCCTCGCCAGAAATCGGAAACAACCCTGCAAATACGCGTGGCTGCACAGGCTTAAAACCCTCTAAAGGCTCAGAAACTGGGTTTTTAACACTGGTGATAGTGTCGCCTACTGGTGCGCCATCAATATTTTTAATACTGGCAATTAAAAAACCCACTTCGCCTGCTTTTAGACTGTCAGTTTTAAGGCGTTTAGGGGTAAATACACCAACTTCATCGACCAAGTGCTCATTACCGTTAGAGAAAATTTTGATTTTGGTTTTGGTTTTAATTTCCCCATCAATCATGCGAACCAATGATACTACGCCTAAATAATTATCAAACCAAGAATCAATAATTAGCGCCTTAATCGGCGCCTCAACATCGCCCTTTGGTGCGGGGATTTTTTCCACAATTTGCTCTAAAATATCCTCAATGCCAATGCCTGATTTAGCACTGGCGTGAACAGCATCCTGTGCTTCAACGCCAATCACATCTTCAATTTCATCTATCACTCGCTCAGGGTCTGCCGCTGGCAGATCAATTTTATTTAGCACTGTTACTACTTCCAAACCTTGCTCAATAGCGGTATAGCAATTTGCCACCGTTTGCGCCTCAACCCCTTGCGAGGCATCAACAATCAGCAATGCACCTTCGCAAGCAGAAAGTGAGCGAGAAACTTCATAAGAAAAATCTACATGCCCTGGTGTGTCAATAAAATTTAATTGATAAGTTTCTCCATTTTTAGCATGATAATCTAGCGACACACTTTGCGATTTGATGGTAATGCCTCGTTCTTTTTCAATATCCATTGAATCCAGCACTTGTGCCGACATTTCTCTGTCACTTAAACCGCCACAAAATTGGATAAACCGATCGGCAATGGTGGATTTTCCATGATCAATATGAGCAATAATAGAGAAATTACGAATGTTTTTCATATAAGTGTTAAAATCAAAATTTTAAAAATTAAAATTATACCGTTATGAATAAAGTTCAACCAACTACCTGTCCAGCAACAAGCAATTTAGAAGTCAATATCCCCGATACACAAGGACGCAATATTGTTTTATATTTTTATCCCAAAGACGCTACACCAGGTTGCACCACTGAGGGACAGGACTTTAGAGACCATCATCAAGCTTTTGTGGATGCCAATACGGTCATTTATGGTGTTTCAAAAGATGATTTAAATAAGCATGAAAAATTTAAAGAAAAGCAAAATTTCCCTTTTGAATTGATTGCCGATGTTGACGGCACTTTGTGCGAACTGTTTAAGGTTTGGCAATTGAAAAAATTTATGGGGCGTGAATATATGGGCATTGTGCGTTCTTCATTTGTGATTGATGCTAATGGCAATATTCTCAAATCTTGGGATAAAGTCAAGGTCAAGGGGCATGTCGAAGAGGTATTGCAAGCAGTGCAAGCATTATGAGTAATGTAGATTTTAACGAAGTTGATAAATTTGCCGCCCTCGCCTCTCGTTGGTGGGACAAAAACTCCGAATTTAAACCCCTACACGACATCAATCCCCTCAGACTTAATTACATCAAAAAACAATGTGGTGGCTCACTCAAAGGCAAAAAAATCCTTGATGTCGGCTGTGGCGGTGGAATTTTGGCAGAATCCCTCGCCAAAGAAGGTGCCTTAGTAACGGGCATTGACATGGCGGAAGCAGGCTTAGAAGTCGCCAAACTGCATCTGTTAGAATCAGGTTTGACAGTAGATTATCAAAAAATCCCCGTAGAAGACTTTGCTAAGGACAACGCCCAAACCTTTGATGTGGTTACTTGTTTGGAAATGCTAGAACATGTGCCTGACCCCGCCTCAATTATCAACGCCTGTGCCACTTTGGTAAAAGCAAATGGAAGCCTGTTTTTCTCTACTCTAAATCGTAACACCAAATCCTATTTATTCGCCATTATCGGTGCAGAATATATCCTTAAACTCCTCCCTCAAGGCACACATGATTGGGATAAATTCATCCAACCAAGCGAAATGGACGAATGGGCAAGACACTCAAATTTAACCCTAAAAAACATAATTGGCATGACTTATAATCCATTTACAAAAACTTACAAACTTGAAAGTGATGTAAGTGTGAATTACCTGTGTTTTTATCAAAAATAAATCCAAACCATGAATGAGAACAACAAGCATTAAAAAAAATGTTAACTAAGCACCAAATTTGATTTGATTCTATCTAGAGACCTTTGCATAAATAGGGATGATTAGCAAAATTCAATTTTTTCCAGATTGGTGATTTTCTTAAACCTTGTCCTAGCAGGGTTAAGGCTGGGTTTAAAAAA
>NZ_FXLV01000071.1 GCF_900180345.1 Bathymodiolus heckerae thiotrophic gill symbiont | reverse complement strand
CTCTGATAGAGATTTATGCTCTACAACAAGAGAGTCTGCGAATGAATGTTGAGTTGTTTGTTTCCAAGACATTGTTATTTTACTGGATTGGTGTGGTTTTGGTTGATTTATGCAAAGGTCTCTATTAGAGACCTTTGCATAAATATGAATAATCATCAAAAATCCACTTTTCACCCGCTTGGCGATTTTTTAAACCCAGCCTTAGCCCTGCTAGGACAAGGTTTAAAAAAATCACCAATCTGGCAAAAATTGAATTTTGCTAATCATCCCTATTTATGCAAAGGTCTCTATTAGTATAAAAAGAACATGTGTCAATATCAAACACTTTCGATAACTTGTAGAGATAGACCACATTAAGTTGACTAATATTTAATTCATAGCGTGACATTTGTTGTTGAGTAATATTAATCATACGACCAAGTTCGGATAAGCTTAGTCTGCGTTGAATACGATGAAATTTAATAGTATCAGATACATTTTTATTAATTTGACTACTGGTTAGTTCCACTGTTATTTATGCTAATAAAAATGATATTTTAACTTTAAATTTATTAGAGACCTTTGCATAATTTATAATTTCTCATCTTAATTTCAACTTTTGCAATTTTTTTTAAAATTTTTCATATTTTCCTATGAAAACCAAAAAACACCTTGTTTATTTGGTTTTTTATCGCTTTATTCCTCTATTCTTAGCCTTTTCTCACTCATTGAGCACAACAATCTTGCAAACTTCACCTCTGTTTAAAAATGTTCACTCCAGTTTTCAGATTATGACTCATGGCAATTAGTTACACTGGCTTTATCTCCCTCTAAGCCAAGGTATCTTGCTTTGTCTAATCCATGATGAAGTTTGAAGTACGCTCAACAATATAGCGAATGAATGGGTGTTGTTTTTGGTCTTTTCAGTATCAAGTAGTTTATCAAATTCTTTCGAATCGTGCACATTGCCTAATGTTCAGTATTGGCATGCATTTTAAAACCATAGGTGGCTTTGCGTTTACCTAGAGGTAATTTTTGTATTGTAAACGGCTTCGCTATCTTGAGTGTTATTACCGTTATTACCTTTACGCTTGTGTGATTGTTTGGCTTTAATCATTGCAGTATCAATGATGTTAATTAAACCCAATGAAACAATAATTGAATTTCTCTTATTGACTTGTTACTGACCTTAGCTCAATAATAACTACTGCAAGGAGGTTTGAATAATTTACACAACTCACGAGTATTGTAGATTTGACTACTACATTTTTTCTGATCAAGAGTACGCTAGTAAGACAATATCTGCATCCTTAGTGGCAAGGATTTTGGTAAAGATCGCATAATATTTTCCATGTTGTATGTTAAATTAAGCCCCCTTAGAAGTGTGTTTATCCAACACTTGAAAGATTAACATTAACACCGAACCAAACAACACCATAATCAACGCTGGCACAGCAGCACGCTCAAACAATCCTTCCGCACTGAGTTCATAGACTTGAATAGCAAGCGTGTCCCAACCAAAGGGACGCAGTAAATAGGTTGCAGGCAGTTCTTTCATCACATCGACTGCTACCAATAATCCACCTGCCAAAATTCCCGGTGTTATCATAGGTAAATATACTTGCATAACGAGCTTTAAACGAGATGCGCCTAACAAGCGTGCACTTTGCATAAATACGGGTTTAATTTGCTGGGCAGATGCCTCAATAGAACTATAAGCAATCGCCATAAAACGCGATACATAAGCAAATAATAACAAGGCAATTGAGCCAAAAATAAGGTGATTAATTGACTCGCCACCAAAATATATATTAACCACAGAAATTTGATTGATACCGTAAAGTAAGCCCACTGCCATTACTGAGCCTGGCAAAGCGTAACCCAAAGTTGCCAATTGAGTTACGCTTTTCAACCAAATACTGCCTTGTTTGCAACGGCTAGGAAGCGCTAATACTATGGCAATCACAAGGGTAATAATTACCGCACTTAAAGTTAAAATGACCGTTGATGAAATCAAATCAAAATACTTTGCGCTCCATTCTTGGGCGACAGATTCCCAGCCCCAAATGAGCAATTGCAACATTGGCATGGCAAACGAAAGCATAAACACGCCAAAAACAAACAAAGCAATCAGCCAGCCAACAGCGCCATGCGCTTGATAGGGTTTTTTATTGCTTACATTGGTAGAATAATATTTAGCCTGACCACGGGCTTTTTTCTCAAAATAAATCAAGAAAAATGCCGCCAATACTAACAACGATGCCAGCTGTGCCGCCACCTCAATAGAACGATAATCACCCCACGCAGAATAAATTGCTGTGGTAAATGTATCGTAATTAAACAAACCTACCACGCCAAAATCAGCCAAAGTTTCCATTAGCGTTACCAGCAAACCTGCTGCTGCTGCTGGACGAGCTAAAGGCAAGGATATTTTAAAAAATACTTTAAGTGGGCTTGCACCCAGCAATTTTCCTGCCTCAATCATATTAATTCTTTGGCGCTTAAACGACGCACGCGCCATCATATAAACATAAGGGTAAAAAACCAGCACAAAAGTCAAAATAATTGCCCACGACCCCGAGCGAATATCAAACCCTGGCAAGTCTAATGCTTCTCGCATCCATACCTGCGCATAGCCTGAATAATCAAACACACCCAAATATACAAAAGCCAGCACATACGCAGGAATGGCAAATGGCAAAAACAACACCCACTCCAACCACTTTCTGCCCGGAAATTCTACCATCACTACCAAATACGCCAATACCGTGCCAAGCAAGGTTACGCCAATACCAACACCGACTAACAAAACAACGGTAGAGTGGATTAAATTTGGCAATAAGTTTTCAGAAAAATGCGCCCACAACTCGTGTTCAGGCAAAGCCCAAGAAAAAGTTACCACAAAAATAGGCAATGCTACAAGCAATGCCAATACACTTATCCAGATTTTTGTGTTTAAACATCTTTGCATAGATTTAGGGGCAATTTGCTTTAACGGTAGCCTTTTTTCTGCATTAATTTAACCGCTGTGGCTTGCAAAATACCTACTTGTGACAAATTCATATCATCTTGCTTGAAGGCGCCCCATGCAGACACGACCTCGTCTGAGGCGATATTTTGATTGGCAGGATATTCTTTATTTAACGAGCCATAAATTACCTGTGCTTTAGTACCAGAAAGCCACTCTAGTAGCTTAATAGCCGACTTTGAGTTTTTTGCATATTTAGTCACGCCGGCACCCGATATATTCACATGTACGCCTGTGGTGTTTTGATTAGCCCAGAATAATTTCAACGGAGAATTGGGTTTTTTTGCCATTAAACGCCCATAATAATAAGTATTAACCAAGCCAACATCACATTGCCCAGATAAAATTGCATTCATTATATGCGAATCTTTGGCATTTGGTGTGGCTGCCAAATTATTCACCCAGCCACTAATAATATCGCCCGCCTTATCCTCTCCATGATGATAAATTAACGATGCCACCAAAGATTTGGTGTAAATCTTTTTACTGGTTCTTAGGCACAAGCGCCCTTCCCATTTTGGTAACGCCAAATCTGCATAAGTAGATAATTCGCTTGGATTGACTTGCTCAGTGTTATACACAAGGGTTCTAGCACGCACTGACAGCCCTGTCCACAAACCTTTAGGATCTCTTAGATGATTAGGAATATTGTTTTTTAACACTTGCGTTTGCACTGCCTGAAACAGCCCCTGTGAGCCTATATACCAAAGATTACCCGCATCTACCGTCATAAACATATCAGCTTTGGTGTTTTTACCCTCCAGCTTTAAGCGCTCAATTAACGCACCGCCCGTACCTGTTAAATAATCCACTTTAATGCCCGTCTCTTTTGTAAATGCATCAAATAATGGCTTAATTAGATGCTCTTTTCTAGAGCTATACACAGTAACCGACTCGTCATCAGCTGCCGAAACTGCGGCAATACTGCCCATTGTTAATAATGAAAATATTAATATTTTTATCATTTTTCCTCCTGTAATCTTTGATTTTTAATGCTGCCATATCGGTCTGAGAATGCGACTGCTTCAGCCTTATCATGCGTTACCAAAATAGCCGTGGTGTTGGTTTTTTTTAAAACTCCTCTCACCTGATTAGCCAAAACCTCTCGATGTTTTTGATCTAAATTAGAAAAAGATTCATCTAATAATAATAACTTTGGCTCAGGTGCTAACGCACGAGCCAAAGCTACTCGCTGCTGCTCGCCACCAGATAATTGATGTGGATATTTTTTTTCAATACCAGACAAGCCAACCAAAGACAGCAAGGCTTTAACTCGTATTTGTTGCTCACGCTTAGATTGGTAGTCAATACCAAAAGCAATATTTTTCTCAACACTCATATGCGGAAACAACGCATAATCTTGAAACACCATGCCCATACCACGGCTCTCAGGTGGCGTCTGATGCTGTCCATTGTCTGAAAGTAGCTCTCCGTCCAAGGCCACACTGCCACTGCGCACCTCATCTAGACCTGCGATAAAACGCAACGCCGAACTTTTCCCGCTACCGCTACCACCCAACAAAGCAAAAATCTCACCCTGTGCCAATTCAAGCTCAAAACCTTGTAAAACCTGATTATCTTGATATTGTATGGTAAGATTACGAACAACTAACATAACACTAATAAACACTAATAAGAATGATTATCAATATTATATAAGAAAGTTATAATAAATACCAATTAATTGCTTACTGCCATAACAAGCAAATCTCTGGCAAAACACAACTTAAAAATTGTCATTTTTATCGTTATTATTGGTTTTTAACAAAATACATATAATCAATTGGCATGCTACTGGCAACCTGCTTTCTACCTTTGTAATCTATATATTTGAGCGAGCTCACTGGCGAAAGTTTGGAACTTTTGTTGGTTGATGTCTGTGTTCTTTTGGTTGCTTCTATAGTGTTGTGTTGCTCATGTTTTTTCTCCTTTTGGGGTATAAAATATGAGGGTTTTCATAATTTTAGACCTTTGTTCTAAAGAATAGGTATGTAATGATCTAACTTTCTTAGACACAAAGATAGCCTTATAATACAAAAAATAAGGAGGTCAAAATGACGCAAATAATAAAAACCAGAAAAGAGAGAATAAATCTAACAATTGAGCAAAAATTAGAC
>NZ_FXLV01000070.1 GCF_900180345.1 Bathymodiolus heckerae thiotrophic gill symbiont | reverse complement strand
TAATCTCACGTGAGATAGTTGCCGGACTTCTGTTTAACAGATTGGCAATGCCAATCTGATTCATATGTAGTTGTAAACACGCTTTTATCTGGTATCGTTCATCGTTAGTCAGTTGTTGATAATTCATTGCAATTTCCCGTAGTAAGAAAATAGCAAAGTTTATTACAACTGGCTATTTAATTACAATTAAAATTGCACTTGTTATGCGAATTCAAGATAATTAACCGCACCGCTTTAATAAGTAAATAAAATAAACAAAGAAAAAAAGCCCCGTAAAAACAGGGCTTTTTTTTGAGTAAGATTTGCTTGAATTATGCAGTGGCGTTTTTATTGTATGAGAGGTTGAGTTTTGTGTTAACAATTAGGTGTTTGTGCGTTAAAATAAATTCTTTAAAATTTTAGATATTATATAAACAACAAGGAGAATTATGTTTGATAAATCCCAAACTTTAGCCGAGGTAGATAGTGATATTGCAGAGGCAATTGCCAAAGAAGAAGCACGCCAAGAGGCACATGTTGAATTGATTGCTAGTGAAAACTATACTTCGCCAGCCGTGATGGAGGCACAGGGGTCGCAGTTGACTAATAAGTATGCTGAAGGGTATCCGCACAAGCGATATTATGGCGGGTGTGAGCATGTGGATGTGGTAGAGCAGTTGGCGATTGACCGTGCTAAGAAGTTGTTTGGTGCAGATTATGCGAATGTGCAGCCACATTCTGGTTCACAGGCAAATGCGGCAGTTTTTCAGGCGTTGTTGGTACCGGGGGATACAATTTTAGGGATGAGTTTGGCACATGGCGGGCATTTAACCCATGGCGCTGCACCGAGTTTTTCGGGTAAGAATTTTAACGCTATTCAGTATGGTTTGAACGAGGAAACAGGCGAAATTGATTATGAACAAGTTGAGGCTTTGGCAAAAGAGCATCAGCCCAAGATGATTATTGCTGGATTTTCGGCGTATTCTCGTGTGGTGGATTGGCAGCGTTTTAGAGAGATTGCAGATAGTATTGACGCTTATTTGATGGTTGATATGGCGCATGTTGCGGGTTTGGTAGCAGCGGGTGAGTACCCATCGCCAGTCGCAATTGCTGATGTAACCACGACCACAACACATAAAACACTTCGTGGTCCTCGTGGCGGTTTGATTTTGGCTAAGGCAAACGAGGCTATTGAAAAGAAACTTAATTCTGCCATTTTCCCCGGCATTCAAGGCGGTCCGTTGATGCATATTATTGCTGCCAAGGCGGTGAGTTTTAAAGAGGCAATGAGTGATGAATATAAGACTTATCAAAAACAAGTAAAGGTTAATGCACAAGCGATGGCCAATGTCTTTATTGAACGGGGATTTGATGTGGTATCAGGTGGCACAGATGACCACTTGTTTTTGGTGAGTTTTATCAACCAAGGATTAACAGGCAAAGCGGTGGACGCTGCTTTGAGTAGTGCACACATTACCGTCAATATGAACGCCGTACCCAACGACCCACAATCCCCCTTTGTTACCAGCGGTATTCGTGTTGGCACACCAGCGGTAACAACGCGTGGTTTTAACGAAACAAACTGCGCTGATTTAGCCACATGGATGTGCGATATTTGTGATGAGCCTGATAATCAATCAGTGATCAACGAAGTTAAAACCAAAGTTGCCGTGCTTTGCACCAACCACCCCGTTTACAATTAACCATTAACCATTAACCATTAATTATGCGCTGTCCATTTTGTCAATCTGATGATACTAAAGTCCTAGACACACGCCTGATTGATGACGGCTCTCAGGTGCGTAGGAGACGAGAATGTACAGCTTGCAATGAGCGCTATTCGACCCGTGAAGTGGTTGATTTAAATCCGCCAAAATTGGTTAAAAGTGATAATTCTAGAGAATCTTTTAGTGAGGAAAAACTACGCTCTGGTCTGATCAAATCTTTGGAAAAACGCCCAGTAACAACTGCACAAATAGAAACAGCCATTCAGCATATTCGGCATAAATTAATGACGCAATCTGAGCGGGAAGTGCCAGCCAGCAAGTTGGGACAATGGGTAATGCAAGAGTTGAAAGCACTTGATGAAGTGGCTTATATTCGCTTTGCCTCGGTTTATAGGCAATTCCAAGATGTGGAAGCCTTCCGTCTAGAAATTGATAAATTAATGAGTAAAAATGGCAAAAACTAAGTCAGAGTTTGTTTGTAGAGAATGTGGTGCAGCGCATTCTCAGTGGGCAGGTCAGTGTTTGGAATGCAAGGCTTGGAACACCTTGGAAGAAATTGTTTTGTCCTCAACTAGTGCTGTAAAGTCAGAGATTTTGCAAGGCCTTCCACCTTCAAAAATTCAAAAACTATCAGACATTAAATCTGGAAATAAAGCCAGATTAAGCACAGGTTTGAGCGAGCTTGATCGCACTCTTGGTGGTGGTTTGGTTGACGGCTCGGTGGTGTTAATTGGTGGCGACCCCGGTATTGGCAAATCTACACTCATCCTGCAGGCTATGACAGCGATTAACAAAGACAATGTGGCTTTGTATGTGAGTGGCGAGGAATCGGCACAGCAAATAAGTGAGCGTGCGGTGCGTTTGGGTATTAAAGAAGATGTGTTGTTATTAAATGAAACGCATTTGGAAAAGATTATCAAATTAGCTAAAGATACCAAGCCAAAAGTGATTGTCATTGACTCTATTCAAACCATGGTAACGGATGGCTCAACTTCTGCCCCTGGTTCGGTTACACAGGTGCGAGATTGTGCAGCTCAACTTACGCAATATGCCAAGCAAACTAACACTATTTTACTTATGATTGGACATGTGACCAAAGGCGGTGCACTAGCAGGGCCGAGGATTTTAGAGCACATGGTGGATTGCGTTTTGTATTTTGAAGGCGATGAAGGCGGGCGATATCGCATTATTCGTGCGGTAAAAAACCGTTTTGGTGCGGTAAACGAAATCAGCGTATTTGCCATGAGTGAGACTGGGCTTAAGCAGGTAGAAAACCCATCGGCAATATTTTTGTCCAATCAAGTCAAGCCCTCGCCCGGCTCAATGGTAATGGTAACGCGCGAGGCGAGCAGACCGCTGATGATTGAAGTGCAAGCATTGGTTGACCAATCCAGTAGCAATCCTAGGCGTGTTAGCGTCGGCTTGGATCAAAATCGCCTTGCCCTACAATTAGCGATATTGCACAAACACGGTGGCATTGCCACTTTTGACCAAGATGTGTTTGTGAATGTTGTGGGCGGTATCAAAGTAAATGAAACTGCATCAGATTTGGTGGTTATGCTTACTATTATGTCAAGTTTGAGAAATAAAGTCATTCCCAATGATTGGATTGCATTTGGCGAAGTTGGCTTAACAGGCGAAGTTCGTCCTGTTTACAACGCCATTGAACGCTTGTCAGAAGCACAAAAACACGGCTTTAAAATTGCCATTATTCCCAAGGCAAATATCCCTAAAAAACCAATAAAAGGGTTAAAAGTTATTTCTGTGGAGTATCTCTACCAAGCACTACAATATATGGCTGAAAATACCTAGTATAATCTTTAACTTTATAGCAATTTAGCCCTAGAATGAGCGACAATATCCCCCCAGAAAAACCCATCAATTTTATTCGTCATCAACTTAATGATGACTTGGATTCAGGCTTGTATAAATCCATTCAAACACGCTTTCCACCTGAGCCAAATGGCTATTTACACATCGGACACGCTAAGTCAATTTGCCTAAATTTTGGCTTGGCACAAGACTATCACGGCAAATGCAATCTGCGTTTTGATGACACCAACCCCGCTAAAGAAGATGCGGAATTTGTCGAATCTATTAAAAATGATGTTGAATGGTTGGGCTTTAAATGGGATGGCGAGATTCAATACAGCTCTAATTATTTTCCAAAATTTTACCAATACGCCATTGAACTCATTAACAAAAACTTGGCTTATGTGTGTTTTTTAGATGCAGAACAAACACGAGAATATCGCGGCACCTTAAAGCAAGCGGGCAAAGACAGCCCGTATCGTCAAACTTCCATTGAAGAAAATCTAGATTTGCTCGCCAAAATGAAAGAAGGAAAATTCTCAGAAGGCGAATGCGTCCTACGGGGAAAAATCGATATGGCAAGCCCATTTATGTGTATGCGCGACCCAACACTGTATCGTATTCGTTTTGATAAGCATCATCAAACAGGTAACGAGTGGCGCATTTACCCTATGTATGATTTTGCCCATTGTATTTCTGATGCCGTTGAAGGTGTTACCCATTCGCTATGCACGCTAGAATTTCAAAATAATCGATATTTGTATGATTGGATTCTTGAACATTTGAATGACTTTAATAAGCCTAATCGCCCGCATCAATACGAGTTTTCACGGCTGAATTTAGAGTATACGGTGATGTCCAAGCGCAAACTACAGCAATTGGTCGAAGATGGATTAGTATCAGGCTGGAATGATCCACGATTACCAACGCTTTCTGGGCTTAGACGGCGTGGCTATACTGCCGCCAGTATTCGTGATTTTGTTGAACGCATTGGCATTTCCAAAGTTGACAGCATGACCGATATGAAAATCCTAGAAGACGCTGTGCGTGATGACTTGAATACTATTGCACCACGCACCATGGGTGTGATTGACCCAATTAGAGTTATTATTGAAAACTATCCTGAAAATCAAGTAGAAACCCTGCAAGCGCCCATTCATCCACAAAATGAAGCGATGGGAAAACGCGATATTTTTTTTTCTCGTGAGTTGTATATTGACAGAGCCGATTTTGCAGAAATTGCCCCCAATAAAAAATTTAAACGCCTTGCTATCGACAAAGAAGTACGCTTACGAAATGCCTATGTCATTAATGCCACCTCATTTGACACTGATTTTGACGGTAACATCACCACCGTTTATGCCACCTATGACCCAGATACGCTAGGCAAAAACCCCACAGATGGTAGAAAAGTCAAAGGCGTTATTCACTTTGTCGAAGCCAGTAAGGCACTCAGAGCAGAATTCAGACTATACGAGCGCCTTTTCACCCTTGAAAACCCCGGTAAGAACGACCACTTTGAGCAATTACTTAACCCAAACTCATTGATTGTAACTTATGGCTTTGTTGAGCCAAGCATGAAAGACGCTACGCTTGAAATGGCTTATCAGTTTGAACGAGAGGGGTATTTCTGCCGTGATAATCAAGCCAGCGACAGCCTAGTTTTTAACAAAACCGTCAGTCTACGAGACACTTGGAATGGCCAGTAAATAAAAATTGATTTTAGGTTTTGGGTGGTGTGCAAATTCAAGTTTTGGCTAATAAACCTGTTGGGTTTTTTATGGAGAATTTGGAGAGGTAGAATACAGATAAATAAAAATAACTTCGCAATATCCTGTAGGGCTGTAATAAATAAAATTTAGTTTTGATTTTGTTTTTTGTATGGATAAAAGATCTTGAATTCGCACATTAAGTGCAATTTCTCCTAAGCCGTTAATAAATCAACAGCCTTTCCTAAAAATAACTCAACTGGTTGTTTCCCACCTCGTGTTTTTCGAGGTCTTGTGT
>NZ_FXLV01000069.1 GCF_900180345.1 Bathymodiolus heckerae thiotrophic gill symbiont | reverse complement strand
TTCGTTGTATTCGGTATTAAGGTCTAGGTAGGCTTGTTTATTAAACTGATTAACATCGCCAGCAGAGGTAACATTAAGGGATAGGGTTAAAGCGCTAAAGGCTAAGAAGTGCTTGAGTTTGTTTAGTACACTAAAGTGTCCTTTCGAAATATGGGTAATTAGGTTGATGGTATTGTTGTAAGTTGTACAGATATTTCTTATTAGTGCTTTCATGTCTTAATTTATCCTTGATCTTAAAATTTTTTGTTACATTATATGGTAAGAATTTTGCATAAGTCAAACTTTTTAAAAAAATGTCTTGAATTCGCACTTAATGTGCGAATTCAAGTATCATTAATTGGACGCATATCATCGATAAATTTTTTAGAACATAAGCAGTATTTAGAGCAACAAATTGCATATATTGAGCAACAAATAAATAGTGAAAAGAAGCATGATTTTATGAAGGACTATTAAATTAGGTTATTATGAGACCTTTGCATAAATATGAATAATCATTAAAAATCCACTTTTCACCCGCTTGGCAATTTTTTAAACCCAACCTTAGCCCTGCTAGGATAAGGTTTAAGAAAATCACCAATCTGGCAAAAATTGAATTTTGCTAATCATCCCTATTTATGCAAAGGTCTCATTATGACTTTTTTATTTCCTTTTCATCGATAAGTAAATCCAGCCCAAAATTTGATTTTCCATTGCACTAAAATCGTGATTGCAAGCTCGTAACGAACAGGTTAAAATCTGCTTGAAACTAATACTTGCATCTTGCTGGGGTTGTAGTGGTCTAACAATCTTGGACACATTTATAGCCTTATCAGGTTTTTAGAAAGGATGGGTGTTAATGTTCGTCAATTGGGAGTTATGCACCTATGAATCGAATTCACCTCATCCATATTTATGCAAAGGTCTCAGATTATTTACAAATATTAATTTTGCGTTGTTTAAACTTTGCTGAGTTTTTCTACTGCCTGCTTAATGTTGTCCATGCTGGTGGCAAATGAAAAACGCACATAGCCTGATGCACCAAAGGCAGAGCCTGGCACTAGGGCGATGTTGAGTTTTTCTAGGCAATAAGTGGATAACTCAACATCATCTTTTAGCCCTAAGCGCTTGATTAAGCCTTCAACTCGTGGGAATGAATAAAATGCGCCTTGGGATTTTGGGCATTCAATGCCGTCAATGGCGTTTAGGGCATTGACGATAAAATCGTGCCGCTCTTCAAAAGCAGATACCATGGTGTTAATGATGTCTTGGTTGCCATTTAGTGCTTCTAATGCGGCTGCTTGGGCGATGGAGCAGGGGTTTGAGGTTGATTGTCCTTGGATTTTTTTCATCGCCTTGATGATGACCTCTGGGCCTGCGCCGTAGCCAATACGCCAGCCTGTCATTGCGTAGGCTTTGGATACGCCGTTAAGGATAATGGTGCGCTCTTTGAGGGTGTTGTCAGCCATAACAATATTGATAAAATCATTTTGACCATTGTTTGCACCCCAACGAATGTGCTCATAAATATCATCGGTGATAATTAAAATTTGTGGGTGTTTTTTTAGCACTGTTGCTAGAGCTTGGAGTTCTACTTTGGAATAAACCGCACCTGTGGGGTTGGAAGGGCTGTTAATGACAAACAATTTGGTTTTGTCGGTAATGCTGTTTTCCAGCTGCTCAGGGGTGATTTTAAAATCCTGTTCTAGTCCAGTTTCAACGATAACTGGCGTGGCATCTGCCAATATCACCATATCGGGATAACTTACCCAGTAAGGCGATGGAATAATGACCTCATCACCTGTATCAAGTACGGCTTGGCACAGGTTGTAAAACACTTGTTTGCCGCCTGAGGAGACCATAACTTCGGTCGCCGTGTAGTCTAGACTATTCTCTCGTTTAAATTTGCTGATAATGGCATTTTTTAACTCAGGCGTGCCATCGACTGCTGTGTAGCGAGTTTGTCCATTTTTAATGGCATCTATGCCTGCTTGCTGAATATTTTTCGGTGTGTCAAAATCTGGCTCACCTGAACCCATTGGTACGATTTGGATGCCTTGAGCCTTAAGTTCATTGGCTTTGGCAGTAACGGCTAGTGTGGCTGAAGGCTTAACTTTGCCAACTCTGTTTGAAAGGATACTCATAGTGGTTTAAATTGTTTAAAATTGAGTGTTTATGATAATCAAAAAAGCACGCAGTGGGTAGAAAATTTCAATTAGAATCGCAATTTTTTCCAACAGGGGATCAGCCTGATGCCATTAAGGCCTTGGTTGATGGGATAAACACGGGGAAAAAATTCCAAACATTGCTGGGTGTAACTGGCTCAGGTAAGACTTTTACCTTGGCAAATGTGATCAAACAAACCAAGCGTGCCAGCCTGATTATGGCACCGAATAAGACATTGGCGGCACAGTTGTATAGTGAAATGAAGGCATTTTTTCCAAACAATGCGGTGGAATATTTTGTTTCTTATTATGATTATTATCAGCCTGAGGCGTATGTGCCAGCGAGCGACACTTATATTGAGAAAGATTCTTCCATTAACGAGCAAATCGAACAAATGCGTCTTTCTGCAACCAAGGCATTGCTAGAACGAGATGATGTGATTATTATCGCCAGTGTTTCGGCAATTTATGGCTTAGGCGACCCAGACAGTTATATGCAAATGTTGTTGCATTTAAGTGTTGGTGAGGTAATTAATCAACGGGAGATTTTATCGCGTTTATCGCAAATTCAATATACACGCAATGATGTGAACTTGACGCGTGGGCATTTCAGAGTAAAGGGCGAAGTGATTGATATATTTCCTGCTGATTCGGAAGAGCAGGCACTACGCATTGAGTTGTTTGATGATGAAATTGAGGCGTTGTATTGGTTTGACCCGCTTACGGGCGAGAAACTAAAGCGATTGCAACGAATAACGATTTATCCACAAACACACTATGTAACACCTAAATCCAAGATTTTGAATATGCTGGAGGATATTAAGGACGAACTTAAGGCACGGCGTAAAGAATTATTAGCACAAAATAAACTGGTGGAAGAACAACGCCTAACACAACGGGTGCATATGGATATTGAAATGATGCGAGAGTTGGGTTATTGCAATGGTATCGAAAATTATTCACGCTATTTGTCAAATAGAGAAGTAGGGCAGCCACCACCGACACTACTGGATTATCTGCCTAAGGATGCGCTGGTGATTTTAGATGAATCGCATGTAACGGCCAGTCAGATTGGGGGGATGTATAACGGCGATAGGGCGCGTAAAACAACACTGGTTGAGTTTGGCTTTAGACTGCCTTCGGCGTTGGATAATCGTCCGTTAAAATTTGCCGAATTTGAAGACAAAATTCATCAATGTATTTTGGTTTCTGCCACACCTTCACAGTACGAACTGGATGTTTCCAGTGTTATTGTGCAGCAGGTGGTCAGACCAACAGGGCTACTAGATCCTGAGATTGAAGTGCGCCCAGTAGAAACCCAAGTGGATGATTTACTGAGTGAAATACACAAACGAGTTATGGTCGGTGAGCGGGTATTGGTAACGACTTTAACCAAACGAATGTCCGAACAACTGAGTGATTATTTGAATGACCACAATGTCAAAGTTCGGTATTTGCACTCTGATATTGATACCGTTGAACGGGTGGAGATTATCCGTGATTTGCGTCTAGGTGTGTTTGATGTGTTGGTAGGTATTAACTTACTTAGAGAGGGTTTGGATATACCTGAGGTATCTTTGGTGGCAATTTTGGATGCGGATAAAGAAGGGTTTTTACGCTCTGAGCGTTCGTTAATTCAAACCATGGGTAGGGCAGCGAGAAACATCAATGGACATGTGATTTTGTATGCCGATAGAATTACCAATTCAATGAAAAAAGCCATGGATGAAACCGAACGCCGACGCCAAAAACAGCAAACATATAATGAAGTCAACAACATTACTCCTAGAGGTGTAATGAAGCCGATTGTTGATATTTTGGACACCGATACAAAAGTGGCAGAATCTGAGGGCGAATACAACACCCAGACTGTGGCAAAATTATCCCCTGTGCAACTTACAAAAGAGCTCAAATCATTAGAAAAACAGATGTATGGTTTTGCAGAAGAGTTAAAGTTTGAGCAAGCCGCAGATATGCGCAATCAAATCAAGGCGTTAAAGAGCTCTCAATTTAGATAAAAATTTTATATATAATGAATTATGTTTATGTAAACTAATGATGTCTGGTGTTGTTGGTGATAAACACATCTCTCAAAGCACTAGATATGATGCAAAGCTACAATATTGATGCATTAATTTGTGCCAAATACCAATTACAAGGTTTTAAGAAAATCGGTTTTAATAAGAAAGTTATTTAATGTTAAACATCAACGAAATATTCTACTCATTGCAAGGCGAGGCACGCGAAGTGGGCTTGCCAACGGTGTTTATACGCCTCACGGGCTGCCCGTTGCGTTGCAGTTATTGTGATACTGAATACGCCTTTAAGGGTAATAATTTGCTAAGTATTGAGAGTATTTTAAATGAGATTAAAAAATACAACACACAGTATGTTTGCGTTACAGGTGGAGAGCCGTTGGCACAGATTGATTGCCATATTTTGCTTGATAGATTGATTAAAGACAAGTATCAGGTATCACTAGAAACTAGCGGCAGTATTGATATTATGGGTGTTAATCCGGGTGTGTCAATCGTGATGGATATTAAGACCCCAGATTCAGGCGAGGCAGACAAAAATCGATACGCAAATATTGAAAAACTTCAAACCAAAGACCAGTTAAAGTTTGTGATTGGCTCAAAATCTGACTTTGATTGGAGTGTGGGTATTTTGAACAAATATCCAACTCAGGCAAGCGTATTGCTCTCACCAGTATTTGATAAAATTGAGCCCGTGCAGTTAGCAGATTGGATATTAGACAAGCAACTGAATGTACGCCTGCAAGTGCAATTACACAAACTACTTTGGGGCGACCAACAAGGTAAATAATCCCCTAGATTTGTACAAGAAGTAGGGGGGTGCAATTTTTCCTTTTATCGCCCATTTTTGTAGACTTGCCACCTTCCTTTTTCCTATTCATCCTCACAAGCAGACACTCAATGAAAATCTAGTTGGAAGTGAGCATAACATTAGGCTTAAAGACGGATCCAGAGTACCAAGAAACAGTTTAATGGCATGAAGAATGTAATATCCGTAGACCACTTAGATGTAAAAAACGCACCTTTCAGTAACTGATGTGCTATTTCTCGAAGTAAGCACAGAAAAAAGTATTGTTATTGGAGAATCTATAGACAAAACTATTGTTATATTTTTTCCCTAAAACCCCAAGTATGCACCCAAGCACAGCGCAGGAACGATAAATTATTACCTCTGCCACAAACCTTTTTTAGAGTGTAAAATTCCTAGTAGAGACCTTTACATAATTCATAATTCCCCATCCTATTTTCAACCCTTGCAATTTTTCAAAAAAAATAGCTCAAAATTTCCGTATTTTTCCATAAAAATCTAAAAAACACCTTGTTTGTCTGATTTTTTTAGCCTTATTTCTCTCTTTTTAGCCTTTTTTACTCACTGGATGT
>NZ_FXLV01000068.1 GCF_900180345.1 Bathymodiolus heckerae thiotrophic gill symbiont | reverse complement strand
TTCCTCAAATCAATGAGACTAATCAATATGGCAATAAATGATGTTAAAATTGCTATTGATAAACGCAACTCTAGACTTGGAAAATGTTTAGGATTTAAAACACCTTATCAGGTGTTTTTAGAAAGGACGGGTGTTGATGTCCGTCAATTGGGAGTTGTGTACTTATGAGTCGAATTCAGCAAATAACACAAACTTAATATTAACCTAGCAGTTGAATACAAAGTATTTTTTTTGCTTTACGAGACCTTTGCATAAATATGAATAATCATCAAAAATCCACTTTTTACCCGCTTGGCAATTTTTTAAACCCAGCCTTAGCCCTGCTAGGACAAGGTTTAAGAAAATCACCAATCTGGAAAAAATTGAATTTTGCTAATCATCCCTATTTATGCAAAGGTCTCTACATTCTAATTTAAAAAATAGAAAATGCAAATATTGATTATTCCAATTATTTTATTTAACTTTAAGAACCAGTCTAATAGCGTAAAATCTAATTGGTTTTTATTAGTTGCGTATGTTCTGGCTAAAGTTTTTGAATATTTTGGCACGCAAGTATTTAATTTATTAGGCATTATCAACAGGTACTTAATTAAACACATTGTTGCTTTGGGTTTGCTGATTTTCTATGGTTTGAAAAGTAAAAAAACAGGAGGAAAAGTATCGTGCTTGATTTGATAACTGATTTTTTGTTGATTGTATTCGCCTATTGTATGGGAAGTGTTGCAATTGGCTATCATTTGATTTGGTGGAAAATGAAGCAAGATATTCGTAACCACGGTAGTGGCAGCATAGGAGCAACGAATGTGGGCCGTTTAATGGGAAAATCTGGTTTTGTCATAACGCTGGTTGGCGATTGTTTAAAAGCGGTATTGGTGTTGTCAATTGCTCGGATGTTAAAGCAAACCGACACGATTATTTCAATTATGATTATTGCAGTTATTGCTGGGCATATATGGCCATTTTATTTAAACTTTCGTGGCGGGAAAGGCATCGCAACAGCGTTGGGTGCATTTTTAATGATTGATATTTATGTTGTTGTATTTATAGCACTGGTTAGTGGACTTCTGTTTTTAATAACACGGCGATTTACATTGTCTTGGATACTGAGTGTTATTCTTTTATTAATATTTATTATCATACGAGATTCTCAATCTTTACCCATCACTTATGCCATTGTTATTTCTAGTATACTGGTTGTTTATGCACATAAAAATAATATGCATAAAGAATTGACTTTATCATGAATAATAAGACATTAATTTTTAAAGTCGCTTCCGAAACATGGGAATTTGAAGCCATACATCGATTGAATTATCAAACTTTTGTTGAGGAAATTCCGCAACACAATAGCAATCAAGAAAAAAAATTGATTGACAAGTTTCATGAGCACAATAGCTATATTATTTGTTTACAAGGTCAAGATTTACTAGGAATGCTATCTGTTAATGGCAAGCGTCCATTTTCTCTGGACAATAAGTTAGAAAACATTGATAAGTATTTGCCTAGTTTTCAGTTAATTTGTGAGATTAGATTGTTAAGTATTGTGTCTAGAAATCGTCATGGCGATGTTTTGTCTGGTATTTTTGAAAAATTTTTTGAGTTTGTTATAAAACAGGGTTACGATTTAGGGGTTATTTCTGGCATTACCAAGCAAGCAAAACTTTATCGACATCTTGGATTTCAAGCATTTGGTGGACTCGTTGGTGCTCAAGATGTGCAATTTCAGCCGATGTATATTACATTTGATCATGCAATTGATTCTAAGAAAAAACTAAAATCCCTTAATCAAAATCAAACAATTTTTAACTATTTACCAGGTCCCGTTTCCATTAGCAAGAGCATTATGACCGCCTATTCAAAAACGCCAATCTCTCATAGAGGCAATGATTTTATGAAAGATTTTTCCCGCTTACAAGATACCTTATGTCAGCGTTTAAATACAAAGCAGGCGTATATTACAACTGGCAGTGGAACCTCTGCCAATGATATTATTGCAGCACAGTTATCAAAAATATCGGGCAAGGGCATTGTTTTGGTTAGCGGAGAGTTTGGCAGGCGTATAGCAGACCACGCAAGACGGGCTAATTTAGATTATGAAGTTTTTATTGTGGATGATGGCTTGGCATTTACACCAGATTTTCTCAAGCAAATTAATAACGACAATGGCAAATTTCGCTGGTTATGGATGGTGCATTGCGAAACTTCAACAGGTGTATTAAATGATGTAAATTCAATACGAGAATGGTGCCAACAGCAAGATATTTTATTATGTTTGGATGCTATTAGCACAATTGGCTCCTGTGCTGTTGATTTGACAGGTGTTTATCTTGCCTCGGCAACGAGTGGTAAAGGCATGGGATCCCTGCCTGGGTTGGCGCTTATTTTTAGCAGTGGATTGGTGAGTGAAGTTGATTGTTTATTACCTCGTTGTTTTGACCTATCTGATTATGAGCAGGCACAAGGTGTGCCATATACCATTTCTTCCAATGCCATTTATGGGTTAATTATTGCCTTAAAAAAGGATTGGGATACTCAGTTTAGCCAAGTTAAAGAATGGTCGTATGATTTTCGTGTGAAAATAGAAAAAACCAAACTCAAGGTATTGGCACATGAAAATTATCGCGCACCACATATCACTACAATTGTTTTACCAAAAAGCGTGTCGTCTTCAAAATTAGGGAAAAAAATGCTTAATTTAGGTATTTTGGTTAGTTATAACAGTAGCTATTTATTGAAAAATAATTGGATGCAAATCTGCTTTATGGGCGATTGCCAACAGGTAACAGAAGATGCCATAAAATATTTAGAGCGTGCAGTTATGCCTGATGTCATTTCCAAGAAATAATAGCAAAAAAAGCTTTAAACAATTTAGTGTGCTTTTTTAGGCTTTTAATAAAAAACCCTTATTTTGTGTTATAGATTTTATCAGGGACTGGCTATTAATTAACCACCAAGTTAATCGTCCAACGCCTCAACTTCAAGTAGCATTTTATTAATGTGTCTGCCAAATTGGCTATCAAATCCATGCCAATCTCGGTAAGTTGCTAGTTTTTTAAGCGCAGTGGGTTTAATTTCATAATCAGCCAAATCTTCTTTATAACCTTTTTCAACCTCATCTTGAACAATCAATAAATAATCTAAAAATGGTTTAACAGCATGATTCGCATCACCTGTTGGCCCATGTCCAGGTACATAGTGTGTAAGATTTAAATTAATGGCGTATTCTAAGGCTTTAATGTTGCCGTGCATATCAGAAGTGTTGTCAAATCTGCCTTGTCTGTGGACAAAACCATTGTCGCCAAGGAATAGAGTTTTACTTGGTATATGTTCAACCATTAAATCGGTATTGGTGTGTGCTACACCTGTGATATCGTGGTGCATTTTAAAGGTTTCACTGTCTATTTTAATAATTTGTAAGTTCGTGGTAGCATCGGTGGGAAAAGTGGCAATAGTGCCATCAGTTGCACCCTCGGTTAAGGTATTCATTAACGCTACCCAACGCTCGCCTTCACCCTCTTTGGCTTGCTTAATCATATTTTTATGGGCATAGATTTTGACTGCTGGATATTGCTCAACAACGGCTTGGTTACCCAGCCAGTGGTCGCCGTGAACATGAGTGTTAAATACCGCAACAATGGGTTTGTCGGTAATAGCTTTGACTTTATCAAGCACCATTTTACCAATTTGGTAACTACTGCCGGGGTCGATGATAATAGCACCATTTTTGCCAACGATAACCCCCGGATTGTTCATAAATCCTTTATTTTCTGGATTAGGCTCATCCAGTGGGCCATGCATGACAAAAACATTGTCGGCAATTTTTTCAAATTTATGCGTCTCTGAGTTGAAAAATAAATAAACACCAGCAACAATTACCAGTAATACCAATAGACCTTTTTTCATAATATTTCCGCTTAAATCCAAATTAAATTATGAAATATGATACACCATACTTCCCCTTGTTTAATTTTTTGCTGATTATTCATATTTATGTAAAGACTTTTAAATGCTTTATAATGGGCGTATGCGCAAAAAACCTAAAGTATCTAATATTAAAAATATTGCCACGACAAAATTTTTTAACATTCAAAGCATGGATGTTGCTTTTTCTAATGGTGAAAAAAGAATCTATGAACGCCTGAAGCCACCTGGGAACGGGGCAGTATTGGTTATTCCGATGCTGGATGAGGAAACTGTGCTGATGATTTATGAGTATTCTGGTGGCACGGATAGATACGAATTAACCCTCACGAAAGGGAAAATTGACGAGGGTGAAACCCCACTTGAAGCGGCTAATAGGGAATTGATTGAGGAGATTGGTTATGGTGCTAATAAACTCACTTTTATCAAAGAAATGACCATTGCGCCTGGTTATCAATCTAGCATTACTTATATTGTGTTAGCACAAGATTTATACAAGGCGAGCGCACAGGGCGATGAGCCAGAGCCGCTAGAAGTGGTTGAGCATAAATTAGCGGATTTGGATAATTTGGTTTATGATGAGGATTTAACCGAGGCCAGAAGTATTGCGGCGCTGTATATGGCAAGGGAGATTGTTAAAAATCAACCTTCCTGAAAACTTTATCCTACCTTCTCAAAACACGCCGTTTCCAGAGGTTGAATTAGCACTGGATGAGCCGAATGGTCTTATTGCCATCGGCGGTGATTTGTCATCTGAACGCTTAATTGACGCTTATCAAAGGGGGATTTTCCCGTGGTATGGTGAAAACGAGCCAGTGATGTGGTATTGTCCAAACCCACGAATGGTGATTACGCCCGAGGCATTACGAATTTCCAAAAGTTTGAATAAAGTACTGCGTTCAAACCAATTCACCCTCAAAACCAACCACGATTTTGAACAAGTGATTTATCACTGTAAAAGCATCAAACGCAAGGGGCAAAACAGCACTTGGATTGATGAGCGGATGGTGCGTGCTTACACCCAACTGTATGCACAAGGCGTGGTGCAGTCAGTCGAAGTGTATCAAGATGCAAAACTAATTGGTGGGCTGTATGGCGTGCGTATGGGCAAGGTGTTTTTTGGCGAATCGATGTTTTCTTTGGTGAGTAATGCCTCAAAAATAGCTTTCGTGCATTTGGTGCAAAATATGGGTTATGATCTGATTGATTGCCAAGTGGAAAACCCGCATTTAAAAAGCCTAGGGGCGTTTAATATAGAGCGGGATGCGTTCATTCAACGATTAGATGAATTGCTGTTAAAATAAGCGTTAAATTAACAGGAGATTAGTATGAAGAAGATTATCAAACTAGGTGTATTGGCTTTTTTCGTCATCAGTATTGCCGCCTGTGGCAGAATAGGTAAATTGGAGCAGGTTAAATCATCCTCATTGACTATACCAAGCGTCATTTACACGGTATAACTCATCTTGAGCTTTTCTTATCAAAATCACACACTACACGCTGAATCTGTTGCCATAACAGATTTAATGGCAGCTTACGGCTCGCCGCTTTATGTTTATTCTCGCACCGGTATTGAAAACAACTGGCGTGAATTTGACCAAGCCTTTGGTACCCATCCGCATTTGGTTTGCTATGCAGTTAAGGCAAATTCTAATCTAGCAGTGCTCAATATATTGGCAAAAATTGGTGCAGGCTTTGATATTGTCTCTATCGGCGAATTAGAGCGGGTGCTGGTAGCGGGCGGCAAGGCGAATAAATGCGTATTCTCAGGCGTGGCAAAAACAGTTAGTGAGATTGAACGAGCACTCGAAGTCGGTGTGCGTTGTTTCAATGTAGAATCCGCCTCCGAGCTCAATAGAATAGAATCCGTTGCCCAATCTGTTGATAAACAAGCCCCAATTTCTATTCGTGTTAATCCCAATGTTGATGCCAAGACCCATCCCTATATTTCCACAGGACTGAAAGAAAACAAATTCGGCGTTGATATGAACGAAGCACTTGATTTATACCAAATCGCACAAAAATCCGAACATTTATCCGTGCAAGGGCTAGATTGCCACATTGGCTCACAAATCACCGATGTATCACCATTTTTAGATGCACTGGATAAAGTGCTAGAATTACTCAAACAACTAAACACCCACGGCATTACCATTCACCATTTAGACTTAGGCGGCGGCATTGGCATTGATTACGAAGGCGAAGAAACCATCAATATCCAAGCCTATATTAACGCCA
>NZ_FXLV01000067.1 GCF_900180345.1 Bathymodiolus heckerae thiotrophic gill symbiont | reverse complement strand
GTCTAATTTTTGCTCAATTGTTAGATTTATTCTCTCTTTTCTGGTTTTTATTATTTGCGTCATTTTGACCTCCTTATTTTTTGTATTATAAGGCTATCTTTGTGTCTAAGAAAGTTAGATCATTACACACCTAAGCCGTTAATAAATCAAAAAACTTTAAAAAGTGTTCATGTTAAATTTACAGAAAAGAATTTACACTGCCTTAACCCGACAGAAAAAAAGTGAAACATGCAAAAATATACCCAATTAACCTGTGAGCAAAGATATCATATTTACCTACTAAATCGGCAAGGATGCAGTCAAAACTTTATTGCCAAATCAATGGATAGAAACAAATCAACCATTAGTTGAGAGCTATCTCGCAACACTGGCAAAAGAGGTTATCGCCACAAGCAAGCCAATAGGCTTGCTTGTGGGCGACATCAAGAGAAAAACAAAGCCATTAAACTTACTGCTGAAGTTAGAGTGAAAAACTAAAAGAGTACTGGAGTCCTGAGCAAATCGTAGGACATTTAGAACTAGATGAAAAAGTTAAAATTAGTACTGAAACCGCCTACCGCTTTGTCTTGCAAGACAAAGCGGTAGGCGGAGAGCTTTACAAATACCTACGCCACCAACACAAAAAATATAAAAAATGTTATGGCAAGAACGATTACAGAGGCGTGATACCGAGTAGGATTGACATTGATGAACGCCCCAGTATCGTGGATAATCACACTCGTATTGGCGACTGGGAGATTGACTTAGTTATTGGTAAGGGACACAAGGGTGGCTTTGCCACCCTTGCTGAGCGCAAGAGTAGGCTCTATCTTGTTCTGCCTATTACTAACAAAACCGCGCAGACTGCAAATGACGCTATTACCAAACTACTCACACCACTTAAGCACTGGGTAAAAACCTTGACTTTTGACAATGGTAGAGAGTTTAGCTGGCATGAAAAATTGGCAGACAGACTTGAGTGTGGCACTTACTTTGCTAAGCCTTATCACAGCTGGGAACGTGGTTTAAATGAAAACCATAATGGTTTTTGTTAAGGCAATTTTTCCCTAAGAAAATGGCTTTGGATGGTGTTAGTGAGAAAGAGACATTTATGGCAACAGATTTAATGAATAATAGACCTAGAAAGTGCTTGGGGTACAAGACCCCATTTGAGGTCTTTACGCAGATGACTGGCAAAGACTATTTTTTGAACGGAAGTGTTGCACTTATGGGTTACATTCGCCGCAGATTTTTTATAACCTGTTGTAATTTAAATGTCAAACCTCCGATAACTAATCGCCTCAATTAAATGTGGCTTACCAACTTTTTCATCCCTTGCCAAATCCGCAATGGTTCTAGCAACTTTAAGAATTCTATGATAGCCACGTGCAGAAAGTGCGAGTTTGTCAATAACACTGGACAGAAGTTGTCTGTTTTCTTTGGTGAGTGGTACTAATTTTTCAACTTCATCAGGGGTGAGTTTGTCATTGGATTTGCCTTGACGAGCGAGTTGAATATTGTACGCTTTGATGACACGTTGTCTGATGGTTCTACTACTTTCAGCATCTTCTGAGTTTTGACTGAGTAAGGTTCCTTTGGGCAGGGGTGGCACAGTCAACACCATGTCAATTCTGTCGAGTAGTGGTCCTGATATTTTGTTTTTGTAGCGGTCAATCTGGTCTTCAGTGCAGTGACATTTGGCGGTGCCATCGCCATAATAGCCACAGGGGCAGGGATTCATTGCACCGATAAGTTGAAAATTAGCGGGAAAGGTGATTTGTTGGGCGGCACGAGATAGATGAATTTTGCCATTTTCTAAGGGTTGGCGTAAGACCTCTAAAACACCTCTTGGAAATTCGGGTAATTCGTCTAAAAATAAAACGCCTTCATGGGCTAGCGAAATTTCACCCGGCTTTGGGTTGGATCCACCGCCGACCAAAGCAACCGCTGAGGACGAATGGTGCGGGCTGCGAAATGAGCGGACTTTTAGCTGGGTTAAATCTAGGGGTTTGTTGGCAACTGAGTAAATCGAGGCACGCTCTAAAGCTTTGTTGGTGCTGAGTGGTGGCATGATTGAGGGTAGGCGCTCTGCCAACATAGTTTTGCCTGAACCGGGTGGACCGATTAAAAGCAGGTTGTGCCCGCCACTGGCAGCGATTTCTAGGGCGCGTTTGGCGTGATGTTGTCCCTTAACTTGAGAAAAATCATTGTCATAAATTGGCTGATTACTGGCTAAATCATGGGCTAATTTATCAACCTCGCCAATACCTTGCAAGAAGGCACAGACTTTGAGTAAATGTGCACATGGATAAATAATCGCCTCATTAACTAAGGCGTATTGGTTTGAGTCTTGGTTTGGCAAAATAACACAGTGTTTGGCTTGACTACTGGTAATAATGGCTGGAAGCAATCCTTCAGTTGCTCGAAGTGAGCCATCTAACCCTAACTCGCCATAAAATTCAAATGAGTTAATATTAATACTGGACTTGATTTGTTCAGATGCTAATAATAAGCCAATAGCGATAGGTAAATCATATCTGCCACCGCTTTTAGGTAGATTGGCAGGGGCAAGACTCACGGTAATTCGCCCTTTGGGGAATTTGAATTTTGAGGTCATAATGGCACTACGAACACGGTCTTTGCTTTCACGCACAGCACCCTCAGGTAAACCAACAATGGAAAACCCTGGCAAGCCACTTGAAATATGCACCTCAATAGTTACTAACGGCGCATCAAGTCCTGTTGATGCACGGGTAAATAATTTGCTTAATTTACTCAATTTGGCTTAACTCCTCTAAATTCCACCTAGGTTTGATGTTGATCTCATTATGAGCATCATACTGTCCGTGACTCAGACGAAAATGCCCAGCCAAAGCTATCATTGCGCCATTATCAGTGCAAAATTCTTGCCTAGGATAAAAAACAGTTGCACCCACTTTTCTGCCCATGTGGTTTAGCTCTTTGCGCAAAGATAAATTTGCACTAACGCCACCTGCTACAACTAGCGTAGTCCGTCCAGTTTGCTCTAACGCCCTTCTGCATTTAATCATAAGCGTTTGCGTGGCAGCTACTTCAAAGGCTTTGGCAACATCGACTTTTTGCGTTGGATGCTTAATAAAAGTATTGCGTGCAAAAGTTTTAAGCCCGCTAAAACTAAAATCCAATCCTGGTCTATCTACCATCGGTCTGGGGAATTTAAAAGCCCCTTCACTGCCCTGCTCGGCTAGTGTGGCTAATGCTGGACCACCCGGATAACCCAAGCCTAAAATCTTGGCAGTTTTGTCAAATGCTTCGCCCACAGCATCATCTAAAGATTCGCCTAGGATTTTGTATTGACCAATGGCTTTAACATCAATCAACATAGTATGGCCACCTGAAACCAACAATGCCGCAAAGGGAAACTTGGGCTGACTTTGCTCCAAAAGTGGTGCGAGCAAATGCCCCTCCATATGATGTACGCCCAGTGCGGGGATTTTAAGACTCCAAGCCAGAGATTTTGCCACAGCGCTGCCTACCAACAATGCCCCTGCCAAACCCGGTCCAGCTGTATAAGCAATAGCATCAATATCGGTGAGTTTTATTTTAGCGTCTTTAAGCACTGTTTTAATAAGTGGCAAAACACGCTGAATATGGTCACGAGATGCCAGTTCTGGCACCACGCCGCCATATTCTTGGTGGATTTCAACTTGAGAAAATAATCGATGTGCAATCAGCCCGTGTTGCTGTGAATACAGCCCGATACCTGTTTCATCGCATGAACTTTCTACACCCAGTGTGATAAATTTAGCCATTATTACCCAAATAAACTTCACGCACTCTATCGTTATCTAGAATTTGTTCTTTACTACCATCAGCGATAATCACGCCGTTGTGCAGTACATAAGAATGGTCGCAAGTGTCTAGCATCTCACGATAATTATGGTCGGTAATCAACACACCGATGCCTTTGTCTTTTAAATGAAAAATAATCTGCTGTATATCGCCCACAGAAATTGGGTCAACCCCTGCAAAAGGCTCGTCTAATAAGATAAATTTTGGATCCATTGCTAACGCTCTGGCAATTTCTACACGCCGTCTTTCGCCACCAGATAGGCTCAGCCCATCAAGATGGCAAATGTGCTCAATATGAAACTCTGCTAATAATTCTTCTAGGCGATTTTTTCTGGCATTTTTGTCTAAAGCATTATTCAGCTCTAAAACTGCCATAATATTGTTTTCGACTGATAATTTTCTAAAAATAGAAGGCTCTTGAGGTAAATAGCCTAACCCCAATTTGGCGCGTTTGTGCATCGGCAAATGGTCAATTTTATGGTTGTTTAAAATCACCTGACCTGAATCAGCCTTAACCAGCCCACAAGCGATATAAAAACAGGTGGTTTTGCCTGCCCCATTTGGCCCTAGTAATCCGACTATTTCACCGCTGTTTACAAGAAATGAAACACTATTAACCACACTCCTTTTTGAATAGGATTTGCTAATATTAGTAACATTAAGTGCGTGTTGTGTGGACATAAATTAAAAACTTATCTATAATAGTTAATTTTATCATCAATACTTACCTATGTTTAATACTAAAAAACCTGAAACCACAACTCCTTCTATTACACCAACTACCTCTGCTACACCAAAGCCCACACCCAATGCAAGAGAAAACATTAGGCAACAGCCTGTTGTTGATAGCCAACAAAAACCCAAAGGTAAAACTGTTATTTCCAAAGACTGTTTTATTAAGGGTGAAATATCTGGCACTGAAGACATTGATATTCTCGGTCAAGTTGAGGGCGTTATATCACTAAAAAACAACATCGTTAGCATTAAAAAATCGAGCAAAATTAAGGCCGATATTGATGCCAATATTGTCAATATTACTGGCAATGTAGTTGGTAATATTAATGCCAATGAAAAAATTATTATTCATGATGAAGGTAATGTAACTGGTGATATGAATGCACCGAAGATAATTCTTGAGGACGGCTCTCACTTCAAGGGCAATGTTTCAATGACAGATAATAAAGTCAACGCTGCATCCATTAATAAAGACTCAAAAACTCCGATGAATAAACCAATTTAGCCCCGTATTGAGTTTCAACCAACAGCACGCCTTCATTGTTAACACCGCAACACACACCTGAAAAGATTTGTTTTTTATCATCATATTGGGCCCGCCTACCTTGTAAATAATCCACATTTTCCCACTGCTGGGCAAAATAAGCAAAGCCATTGGCTTCAAAGATTTGACAAAGTTGCAAGATTTTGTTGATTGAATCTGTTGTTAAGCTAAATTTATTAATGGGCTTTTGCTTGTTAATTGAATGCAAATTTATCCATGGCGTTTGGCAATTTATATCCGCATCAATATTAATGCCAAGCCCTATTATCACGGATTGAGTTTGATTTCGCACGGCATTTTCAATCAAAATTCCGGCCAGTTTCCTGTCTTGGTAATAAACATCATTGGGCCATTTGAGTTGCAAATCAGTAATACCGTAATCTTTCAACACTTCAATCAACGCCAAGCCTACCACCAAACTCAAACCATTCAAATTCACACCAACTAAGAACACTCGGCGGATAGACAGCAATATACTACCTCCTTTGCTGCTTAACCATGCTCGATTATGTTGCCCCTTACCTTGTGTTTGTTGCGCAGCAATGCAAACTTGCGTTTTCAGCGAGAATGCTAACGATGAAAGATAATTATTGGTGCTAGGTATTGAATCAAAAACAAAACACTCAACCTCATCACTCAAATAATTTTCTAAATGAGAATAATCAACCATGTCATAATAATTAGCATAAGTGACAACCACACCGCCGCCGACCCCATATCTTTTGCCGCACCCGAAAGCACATGGTATTCATCACCAATTCTATCCACCACTGATTCAACAGCAGAATTAAGTATCTCAACAATTAACACTAAAAAGATAGGGGTAATTAACAACACCCTATCAACGGCAGATTCTGCTAAAAAAAATGCCAAAGGAATCAAAACAACACTAAGCCACACCTCCTGCCTAAAAGCCGCCTCCGACTGATAACAAGTTTTTAACCCTTGCATTGAAAATCCAAATGCACTAACAATTCGCTTCAATCCTGTCGCTTCGTTTTTCATAATTTCATTCAATGAGACCTTTGCATAAATAGGGATGATTAGCAAAATTCAATTTTTGCCAGATTGGTGATTTTCTTAAACCTTGTCCTAGCAGGGCTAAGGCTGGGTTTAAAAAATTGCCAAGCGGGTGAAAAGTGGA
>NZ_FXLV01000066.1 GCF_900180345.1 Bathymodiolus heckerae thiotrophic gill symbiont | reverse complement strand
GACTTCTGTTTAACAGATTGGCAATGCCAATCTGATTCATATGTAGTTGTAAACACGCTTTTATCTGGTATCGTTCATCGTTAGTCAGTTGTTGATAATTCATTGCAATTTCCCGTAGTAAGAAAATAGCAAAGTTTATTACAACTGGCTATTTAATTACAATTAAAATTGCACTTGTTATGCGAATTCAAGCCTTCTTACCCAAAAACTATATAGCAATCCTTGTAGGATGGCAAATAACTGGCTATTCTCCTCATTTTTGGATAAAAATGCACTATTTTTTTATATTCCCTAAATCGCACTGGGTTAGCAGTGCTCTTACCCTTGGATTAGAGAGAAATAAATCCAATACAACTAATTGCCATAAGTCATCATCTGAAAACTGGAATGAACATTTTTAAACAGAGGCGAAATTTGCAAGACTGTTGTACTCAATAAATGAGAAAGAGTTAAGAACAGAGAAATAAAGTGATAAAAAATTAGATAAACAAGGTGTTTTTTGGTTTTATAGGAAAATATGGAAAATTTAAAAAAAATTGTAAAAGTTGAAATTAAGATGAGAAGTTATATCAGACAAAATTGTTAACATCAATAAATTGGTGGATGAGATTGTATTTCTGTGTGAGATGTTGACATAGCGCTTGCACGCCATAACGCTCGGTGGCGTGGTGTCCTGCGGAGATAAAGGCGATGTCGTTTTCTTTGGCGATAGCGGGGATTTGCTCCGATACCTCGCCGGTTATAAAACAATCGGCATTGATATTGATGGCGTGGTCGATGTAGGTTTGTGCACCACCGCTACACCAGGCGATGCGTTTTAGAGGATTATCATCATCGCCAAAAACTAACGGCGTGCGGTTTAGCGCTTGTTTGATGGTGTTGGAAAAACTGCCTAGCGTGGTGTCAATTTCCCCCTGCCAAACTAGCGTATCGCCTATTGGAGTAGGGTTTTTAATGCCAAAGCGTTGAGCAAGTTGGGCATTGTTGCCAATTTTTGGATGGGCATCAAGCGGCAGATGGTAGGCGAATAAATTAATATCGTGTTCTAATAGAGCTTTAATGCGATTTTTCTTGATACCTGTTAGCATTAGTGGCTCGTTTTTCCAAAAAAATCCATGGTGGACAAACAGCGCATCTGCCTCTTCGTCAATCGCTCTATCAATTAAATCTTGATTAGCACTTACGCCTGAGATGATTTTACTAATATCAGGTTTGCCTTCAATTTGCAAGCCATTGGGGCAATAGTCATCAAATATGACTACATTAAGATAGTCGTAGCAGTAGGCGGCTAGGGTTTTATTGTTAATCATAAAAGCATTTTACTAAGTTAATAAAGTGTTGATTTTGCTCGGCGTTGCCAACGGTTACGCGCAGGCAATCTGTGAGTTTTGGGGCAGTGCTTAAATCTTTAATTAACACACCGTTTGCTTTTAAAAACGCAAATAATTTATGAGCGCTGGGGGCTTTAAATAAAAGGAAATTGGCTTGAGAGGGATAAACTTGCAAGCCGTTAATGGCATCAAGTGCGGATGATAATTTGGTGCGTTGTTTGAGAATAATTTGAGCGTTTTTGTTGATTTCGTCTTTTTCTTTAAGCAGAAAATTCGCACTCACTTGCGTAAGCGTATTGATATTATAAGGCAGACGTAATTTGTCCAACGCTGCTACCGTATCCTGTGTGCCAATCAACAAACCTAGACGCAACCCCGCAAAGCCAATTTTTGACACGGTTCTAAGCAAAACTAAATTAGGATACTTGGCAATATCACCCAGAAAACTATCATCAGCATAGGCATAATAAGCCTCGTCAAGCACTACCATTGCGCTAGTTGAAGTGATAATTTGTTCAATAGCCGCCCTGTCAAATGTATTACCTGTTGGGTTATTCGGGTAAGCGATAAAAATCAACTTTGGCTGATGTGTTTCAATCGCTAACAACATGGCAGGCAAATCAATCTCAAAGTTTTCATTCAATTCAACACCGTGATAATTGAGTCTAGTGAATTTTGCAATTATTTGATACATCACAAAACTTGGCTCAACACTTAGAATACTGTCACCCGTATCACACGCAAGCGCCAAAAGCTGAATCAGTTCGTCCGAACCATTGCCTAAAAGCATGCCAAAATCTGCGGGTATATCCATTAACTGATACAAGGTTTGCTGCAATTCACTTGCATTTGGACTGGGATAACGGTTTAACTCAACATTAGCCAAATACGCCAAATATTGCTCAATTAATGCATCGGGCAAGGGAAAGGGTGACTCCATCGCATCCAATTTCACCATATCATCAGAAGGAGGCACATGATAAGCATTAATAGCTTTGATGTCAGGGCGTAGCCAGTTGCTGATAAAGTTATTCATTTACTTAAGTGCAACAATAATGCCAATAATACCGAAAAAAAATGTTGCTGTAACTTTGATGATAAAACGCCGTTTGTCTTTTAATTCTTGGTCACATTTATTTATTTCTTTGTTGGCAATAAGTGGTGCTGATTTCTCAAAAATAGCAACAATTTTGGATAATTTATCTAAATAAGGACTTAACTGCCGATAAAACTGTTGCCTGTTTTGATAATTATTGTTATCTTTGCGCAATTGTTGTATGCTTGTATTAGCTTCATCTAACATAACTAATTTTTCAGGATAATCTGCAATTATCTCAGTAGTAAGGCCACTATCATTATATTTTTCTTTAAAATCTACTGCACTGTCTATATAGTAAATCAATAGTGCTTCATCTATATCATAAATGGCTCTTTTGACATGGTTGATTGCTTTGGTTTGCTCTGCTTGAAGTGCCTTTGTGTCATTACTAAGCAAAGATTGAACAATATGATGCCCTGCATATCTAAGTTGGTTAATAGAGGGGATAAGCACCCCTTCCGAAGTGGCTTGTTCAACATTTTTTATTTTGGCTTCTGCTTGTTCAAATAAATCTAATAATACCTTAAGTTCATCTTCTCCCTTAGCCGGCATATTTCTTACTAAAATTATAATGTTCCAAGCGTTTGACTTTTTTGGTAATGTCTTGAGCGGTTTGATAGCGACCATATTGTAGGCTTATGCTGCCTTTTGACAATCTGGAAACCAGTTTTCTTTCAGAATTTTTATTAAAAAGTGATGTCATTTTCATTGCTTATAAATAATAAATAAGTGATGTGGATATAAAGTTCATTATAGCGTAAATAGAATTGTATTACACGCAAAATACAATGAGATCCTTAATATAGTATTATGCCCAACTTTCCTATCATTGATATTTTTCGCCGGTATGTGTATTTTTCGCCGGTATGCGATTAGGGTGAAACTGTGTTTTACCGATATTTTTAGCGTTTAATAGAGTTTGGTAGGTATAGTCTAGTGCATTTTTACAAGCGATTTCAATGTTAGCACCTGAGGCGATTAAAGCACTGATTGCACTTGAAAGAGTGCAACCAGAGCCGTGGTAATTGCCCGATAATTTGTTGTAAGTATAATTCTTTACCAACTTAGCATTGTGATATAGGCGGTGTTCAATACTGGACTCTGATACATCGGTGGTGGTGAGTAGTATCCATTTACAGGCTAGTTTTTCTATGGCTTTTTGCTCATCTTTTTCACCGGATAAGGCGAATAATTCTGCCATATTGGGGGTTAGGATTTTTACCAAAGGCAATAGCTCTTGTTTTAGAGTGCTTATTACTTGGGTTTGTAGTAAAACTTCTTGGGTGCTGGCTTTAACAATCGGGTCAAGCACAATGGTTTTATCTTGCATTAAATTAGCAATTACTCTAATTTGCTCACTAGAACACAGTAGCCCAATTTTAACAACTTTAAACGCAATGTCTGCTTGCAAATGATGGAATTGTTTGGCAATTAACCCAATATTCACTGGTTGAACCTCTACAACAGATTGAGTATTTTGCACTGTCATTGTTGTTACAATCGGCAATGGGGTTAACCCAAATTGGTTAATGGTTTCAATATCAGCGGCAATACCAGCACCGCCACAAGGGTCAAGCCCTGATAAGACTAAAACTGCTTCATTCAAGTTTGCTTTCTTTTTTGATAAGAAAATCAACGACTTTTAACATTCTATTACGGTCGCCTGCATGAGTGGCATCGGTCCAATATTTACCGTTAACGATAATTGTTGGCACACCTTGAATATGATATTTACTGGTGTTTAATTTGGCTTTGTTGGTTTTAACGCGCACACTAAAAGAACTAAAAGTTTTTTCTACTTTGGCTTTATCCACCCCAAAACTGGCAACCCATTCAACAAAACTGGCTTTGGATTTAAAATTCTTTTTCTTTAAATGGATAGCGTTAAATAACGGTTCATGCAATTTATGCAACAAGTTTAACTCTTCTAGCACAAAGTAAAAAATTGCGCCCTTTGCCCATCTATCAGAATACATCGCTGGCTGACGAATAAATTGAACATTGGCAGGTAGTTTCTTAACCCATGCATTGAGTGCTGGCTCAAGATTGTAGCAATGTTGGCAATAATACCAAAACAATTCTCGCACTTCAATTTTATTACCTGTAGTAGTTTTCACTGGTTTATCAAGTTTTATATAATCAATACCTTCATCATAATCATCTGCAAGCGTAAAACTGGAAAATGCCATAAGTAAAGCAAGTAGTATTTTTTTCATAATTATTCCTTAGTTTAAAATCTTAATATTATACGATTTTAACTCATTTACAGTTGCAGATAACTGTGCATAAGTTTTATTTTCAAGTGGATGAATGCTCTGCGGGTTAAGTTGTGCCAAGGGCAATAAAACAAAATTGTATTTTAAAATATCATCTCTAGGTAGATTATTTTCCACATCAATCACTTGATCATATAATACTAAATCTAGGTCAATTTGTCGTGAAGAAAATTTTGGCTTAGACCTGTCTCTGCCTTGCTTATCCTCAATCGTGTACAAAATACTCAGCACCTCGGCAATGCTCAAATTCGTGGTTGCATTCACGCCCATATTGTAGAAATCCGCACCTTCAAAACCAACCGCTGGGCTTTCAAAAATATCCGAACATATGACATCAAAAAAGTTCATTTTAAGTGCGTCAATTGACTGGGCAATATTTTGCCTACGATTTTGGTTTGAACCAATATTAATATGCAACTCAGCCACGATTACGCTCAATAATCACGCCCACACCTTGCACACCCGTTACCACTTCGCCTTTATTGAGCGTGAGTTTGACCCTTTCTACATCAAATTCGGTCAAGATAATTTGTGTGATTTTCTCTGCCAAGGTTTCTACCAATTGAAATTCACTGGTTTTAACAAATTCAATCAGTCGTTTAGAAACTGCCTTGTAATCAAGGGTTTGGTCGATATGATCGGTTTCACTAGCAGGTTTAATGTCCGCCGACATTTCAATATCCAGCGTAATATCTTGGCGAATTTCTCGCTCCCAATCGTAAATACCAATCACACAATCAATTTTTAACCCTTGAATAAATACAATATCCATAGTAACATTTATCAAAATTTTCTAAGGTTTACTATGTTACCTACTTTAATCACTTTCGCTTATTTAATTGGCTCAATTTCAAGTGCCGTTATTGTCTGTAAAATCCTAAATCTGCCCGACCCTAGAACACAAGGCTCAAACAACTCAGGTGCGACTAATGTACTGAGAATCGGTGGCAAAAAAGCCGCTGCCATTACCCTGATTAGTGATGGATTAAAAGGCGCAATCCCTATATTAATCGCTCATTATTTAGCCCTAGACACACTGGAGATGACGATACTCGTCTTAGCGGCATTTTTAGGTCATGTGTATCCTATTTTCTTTGGTTTTAAAGGTGGAAAAGGCGTGGCAACCTTTCTAGGTGCTTTGCTGGCACTTAATTATCTGGTGGGTCTTGGGTTTATTATTACCTGGGTTTTTGTGGCAAAAGTACTTAAAATTTCATCCCTCTCGGCTCTCATTGCCACCCTACTCATGCCAATTTATTTTTATCTAATCATTGGCAATCCAGTTGCTACCTACCTCATTATCCTCATCTGTTTGTGGATTTTTTACACTCACAGAAGTAATATTAAAAGGTTATTCAACAATCAAGAAAAGACAATTAACTAGCATTCAAGTCAACTTAGTGCTCGTTCATTAATTATTAAAAAAGAACAATATTGTGAGACCTTTGCATAATTCATAATTCCCCATCCTATTTTCAACCCTTGCAATTTTTCAAAAAAAATAGCTCAAAATTTCCGTATTTTTCCATAAAAATCTAAAAAACACCTTGTTTGTCTGATTTTTTTAGCCTTATTTCTCTCTTTTTAGCCTTTTTTACTCACTGGATGTAATAATCCCTTAGGCTTTTTAATCGCTGCATTTCTTTAAAAATATTCATGCCAGTTTTAAGGTTATGACTCATGGCAATCAGTTGTACTCTGGTTTTGTTTCTCTCTAGTCCAAGGTATCTTGCCTTGCCTAAACCGTGATGAAGTTTTAGCAAGCCAAAAGTGCGTTCTACGATATAACGAATG
>NZ_FXLV01000065.1 GCF_900180345.1 Bathymodiolus heckerae thiotrophic gill symbiont | reverse complement strand
TAGTTGCCGGACTTCTGTTTAACAGATTGGCAATGCCAATCTGATTCATATGTAGTTGTAAACACGCTTTTATCTGGTATCGTTCATCGTTAGTCAGTTGTTGATAATTCATTGCAATTTCCCGTAGAGACCTTTACATAAATACGAATAATCATCAAAAAATCCACTTTTTACCAACTTAGCAACTTTTTAAACCCAGCCTTGGTTCTGCTAGGACAGGGTTTAAGAAAATTATCAATTTGACAAAAATTGAATTCTGTTAATCATCCATATTTATGCAAAGGTCTCTATAATATGCAGATGAAATTTATTGAAGACATTCAAAGTGTATTTGACCGAGACCCATCAGCAAGAAACACTTTTGAAATAATAACCACTTATTCTGGCGTGCAGGCGATGTTGTTTTATCGTCTGTCGCATCGATTATGGCTGTTGAAACTTAAATGGCTGTCCAGATTTATCTCTATGTTGGCAAGATGGCTAACCGGTATTGAAATCCATCCTGCAGCTAAGATTGGCAGGCGGTTTTTTATTGACCATGGCATGGGCGTAGTGATTGGCGAAACGGCTGAGATTGGCGATGATTGCACGCTTTATCATGGCGTTACCTTGGGTGGTACTACTTGGAAAAAAGGCAAACGCCATCCGACTTTAAAAAATAATATAGTGGTTGGCGCAGGCGCTAAAATCCTAGGTCCAATTACGCTTGAAAATGGTGCCAGAATAGGCTCAAATGCAGTAGTAACCAAATCTGTTTTTACCAATGAAACTGTGGTGGGTGTGCCAGGCAGAGTGCTGAGCGATAAATCAGAGCATTTAAGTTTTGATGCCTATGGCGTGAGTAACGACAACGACCCAAATATTGAAGCAATAAAGTCCATTCTTAAACGCTTAGATGAAATTGAAAATAAAACTTGACTAAAATACTTGGTTATATATAATGTCAAGTTTTGGCTAGAGTATTAATTATGCAACTCACTACTAAAGGTCGTTACGCAGTTACAGCGATGTTAGATTTAGCGTCCAATAATACAGGCAAACCGATTACGCTGGATATTATCTCTCAAAGGCAAAACATCTCTCTGTCGTATTTAGAGCAATTATTTGCCAAACTCAGAAAGGCATCACTGGTAAAAAGTGTGCGTGGACCAGGTGGTGGTTATTTGCTTGATGCACAAGCAAAAGACATTAGCCTTACTCAAATCATTGAGGCGGTTGATGAAAACATTGATTTGCGTCGTTGTAAGGGTGCAAGCGGATGTAATAATGGAAAGCAGTGTATCTCTCATCAATTATGGTGCGATGTGAGCAACCAAATTAGAATATTTTTAAGCAGTAAAACATTACAAATGGTGATTGACAATCACGACCTCAATCCCAGTGAAGGGCTATAACGAAATAATAAAGGACTAAAAGACTATGACGATACCTACTTATATGGATTATTCTGCTACCACGCCCGTTGACAAGCGTGTTGCAGAGAAAATGATGAAATACCTAACCATGGATGGCGATTTTGGCAATCCAGCCTCTAATTCACACTATTATGGCTGGCAGGCAGATGATGCAGTCAAAAAAGCCAGAAAACAAGTAGCAGACTTGATTAGTGCCGATCCAAGAGAGATTGTTTGGACATCGGGTGCAACTGAATCAGACAATTTAGCAATTAAGGGTATTGCGCATTTTTACAAGAAAAAAGGCAAGCATATTATTACCTTAAAAACAGAGCATAAGGCAGTATTAGACACTTGCAGGCAGCTTGAGCGTGAAGGTTATGAAGTTACTTATCTAGACCCAATGCCGAATGGCTTGTTAGATTTAAAAGTGCTGAAAGATGCAATTCGTGAAGACACTATTCTAGTGTCTGTTATGCATGTGAACAACGAAATTGGCGTTATTCAAGACATTGAAGCGATTGGCAATCTTTGTCGTGAGCATAAAGTTTTTTTCCATGTTGATGCAGCACAATCAGCTGGCAAAGTGGCAATTGATACAAGTAAATTACCAGTTGATTTAATGAGTTTTTCAGCACACAAAATTTATGGACCTAAAGGCATGGGCGCTTTGTATGTGCGTCGTAAGCCACGCGTACGCCTAGAGGCACAAATGCACGGCGGTGGGCATGAGCGTGGTATGCGCTCAGGCACGCTGGCAACACACCAAATTGTAGGTATGGGTGAGGCATTTGCCATTGCACAGACTGAAATGGCTGAGGAAAACAAACGAATTACCGCATTACGCGACCGTTTGTTAGCAGGTTTTATCGACATGGAAGAGGTGCAAGTGAATGGTGATTTAGAGCACCGTATTCCAGGCAATCTCAATATTAGTTTTAACTATGTGGAAGGCGAATCACTAATGATGGCAATCAATGAGGTGGCTGTGTCTTCGGGCTCTGCTTGCACCAGTGCCAGTCTTGAGCCATCTTATGTATTACGAGCACTCGGATTGAACGATGAATTAGCACACAGTTCTATTCGTTTTAGCATTGGTCGTTATACCACTGAGACTGATATTGATAAGGCGATTGTCTTGGTGCGTGAAAAAGTAGAAAAACTGCGTGATTTATCGCCATTGTGGGATATGTTTAAAGACGGCGTTGATTTAAGCAAGGTTGAATGGGCTGCCCATTAAAATGAGCATAATAAATGCATGGGTTAGCAACTCGCAACAAGGTTAGAATAACAATAAGTATTTAATAAGGAGAAATAATATGGCATATGGTGAAAAAGTACTAGACCATTACGAGAATCCACGCAATGTGGGTGTTTTAGACAAAGACGCTAAAAATGTTGGCACAGGTATGGTCGGTGCACCTGCTTGTGGCGATGTAATGCGTTTGCAGATTCAGGTTGATGGTAATGGTGTGATTGAAGAGGCAAAATTTAAAACTTACGGCTGTGGCTCTGCGATTGCCTCAAGTTCGCTATTAACAGAATGGGTTAAAGGTAAAACTTTAGACGAAGCAGCACAGATTAAAAATGTTGATATTGCTGAAGAATTGGCCTTACCGCCAGTAAAAATACACTGTTCAGTTTTGGCTGAAGATGCGATTAAAGCAGCGATTGAAGATATTAAAAGTAAGGCGTAATAAATGATTACTCTCACAGATACTGCTGCTAATCGTGTTACTGGCTTTTTAGCCAATCGAGGATCGGGCGTTGGTATTCGCCTATCTGTGCAAACAACAGGCTGTTCTGGTTTGGGTTACAACATGGAGTTTGTTGATAGCACTAATGACGATGATACTGTTTTTGAAGATAATGGTGTTAAAGTTATTATTGACGCCAAAAGTTTGATTTATTTAGATGGCACCGAGGTGGATTTTGTCAAAGAAGGTCTTAATGAAGGGTTTGAGTTTAACAATCCAAATGCTAAAGCCGAATGTGGCTGTGGCGAATCTTTCACTGTATAAATTAAGCTTCTTCGGCTATGCAAAACTATTTTGAGTTATTTTCTTTAGAGGTTAATTTTGCAATAGATTTAAATGCTTTGGAGCAAATTTATCAAATACAAATTGCTCGGTATCATCCTGATAAATTTGCTACAGGCAGTGACAAAGAAAAAACGCTTGCTGTGCAAAATACCTCGCTGATTAACAGTGCTTTTGAGACGCTAAAGTCGCCATTATTGCGTGCCACTTATTTATTAGAATTGCAAGGTATCAATGCTTTTGATGAGAAAGATACGCAAATGGATGTGAATTTTTTGATGAGTCAAATTGAGTTAAGAGAGTCGTTAGAGGCGATAAAAGCAGAAGAAAATGAAATGGCGCTGGATGATTTTATTGTAGATGTCGGTGGTAAAATTAAGATTAACATTGAACAAATGCAAGTCTTTTTTAAGGAGAATAGCCTTGATAAAATTAAGAACTTGGCTAGAGAATTGAAGTTCTATACACAGCTCAACACACAGGCAAATCAATTAATGGATGAATTATTATGAAACAAGAATTTGATAAAAAAGAAAAGTCAATACTTGGGCTGGATAAGTTGTTTAAAGATATTGCTACAAATGTGCAGTGCGAAAATAACAACATAAGATGGTTTGACAATTCAAAACCTTCAAAAACATTAATTGCAAAGTTAAAATAATTTTTTTCATAACAAGAAAAAGATGAAAAAACCTGTTTTAATCATTGTTGCAGGACCGAATGGGTCTGGAAAAACTACCATTGCTCAACAATTGTTAATGGAGTAATTTACTAATGGCATTACTACAAATTTCAGAACCCGGTCAAATCACCGCACCGCACCAACATAAATTAGCGATTGGCATTGATTTGGGTACCACTAATTCTTTGGTGGCGACAGTGCAAAGTGGCGAGAGTAGGGTGCTGAAAGATGAAAACAACAAGGCGATTTTGCCCTCAGTTGTGCATTGTGGTAAAGACAACAAACTCACAGTGGGTTGCGACGCTTGCCCTTATGCAAAAACCGACCCAACTAACACAATTATATCGGTTAAACGCTTTATAGGGTTGAGCTATCAAGAAGTTAAGGCTTTTAAAAATTGTCCATATCACTTGGTGGAAAATGGCAATAATGTGCAATTTCATACCGCTATGGGTGATTTGTCTGCGGTAGAGATTTCATCAACTATTTTAACCTCGCTCAAACAGCGTGCGGAAAAAGCCCTTGGTGGCGATTTAGTCGGTGCTGTGATTACTGTGCCTGCTTATTTTAACGATGCACAACGACAAGCCACCAAAGATGCGGCAACGCTGGCAGGATTAAATACCTTAAGATTATTAAATGAACCAACGGCGGCGGCAGTTGCTTATGGCTTAGAGTCAGGTGAAGAGGGTATTCATGCTGTGTATGATTTGGGGGGCGGTACTTTTGATGTTTCGATTTTGAGTTTTCAAAAAGGGGTGTTTAAAGTGTTGGCAACGGGTGGCGATTCTACTTTAGGTGGCGATGATTTTGACCAATTGATTATTGATGATTGTGTCGAAATGTTAAAACTGGGTGAATTAACCCCTGTGCAAATGCAGAAAATTAAGCAGTTTGCACGCACTGCAAAGGAAACTCTAACTGATCATGAGTTGGCTGAATTCAACTGCGTGGAAGCACCGTATCGCATTACCAGAGAAAAATTTGAATCTTTGTCTAAGGTGTTAATCAAGCACACATTGTTATTGACTAAACGCGCGGTAAGAGATGCTGAAATTGAAATGAGTGAAATTAAAGACATTGTCATGGTGGGTGGATCAACTCGAATGCCTTTGGTTAGAAGCATGGTTGGCGATTTATTTGGCAAGCCTGTTTTATGCACTATTAATCCCGATGAAGTGGTGGCAAAAGGGGCTGCCATTCAAGCCAATTCATTAGCAGGTAATAAATCACAAGAGGATGTGTTGCTGCTGGATGTGTTACCTTTGTCGCTCGGTTTGGAGACCATGGGTGGCTTGGTAGAGAAGGTGGTGCATCGAAATACTACTATTCCTATTACTAGAGCACAAGAATTTACCACTTTTAAAGATGGGCAAACAGCAATGAGCGTGCATGTGCTGCAAGGTGAGCGGGAATTGGTTAAAGATTGCCGTTCACTTGGAAAATTTGAACTCAGAGGTATTCCGCCCATGGTTGCAGGCAATGCACGCATTAGAGTGGAATTTCAAGTGGATGCTGATGGCTTGCTATCTGTTAGTGCCACCGAAGAAACTTCAGGTGTTAAAGCCGATGTGACAATCAAACCCTCTTACGGATTGGGTGATAGCGAGATGGAGCAAATGCTGAAAGACTCTATTTTATTTGCTAAAGATGATATAGAATCTAGGCAGTTGCACGAAACACAAGTGGAAGCAGACAGAACACTAGAAGCGATTGATTCAGCACTGGCTAAAGATGCAGAAATGCTAGACAAAGCGATGGTTGACGCAATTATGCAAGCTAAATTAGAGTTAGCTGGCGTTGCAAAAGACAACAACGAGAAAGCCATTCAAGATAAAATAGACAACCTTGAAGCGGTCAGTGCTAAGTTTGTAGAAATGCGTATGAACAGTAGTATCGCACAAGCCATGAAAGGTCATAATGTTAATGAATTTTCCAATTAAAAAATTGGTTTTAATACAGGAGTAAAAAAATGCCACAAATAATTATATTGCCACACGAAGAACTTTGCCCAGAAGGTGCTGTTATTGAAGCTGAGAAGGGTGTTAGTATTTGTAAAGCAATGCTTGCCAACGATATTGACATTGAACACGCCTGTGAAATGTCCAATGCCTGCACCACCTGCCACATTTATGTGCGTGAAGGTTTTGATGACATTGAAGAATCTGATGAAACAGAAGATGATTTACTTGATAAAGCGTGGGGATTAGACCCAGATTCTCGCCTATCCTGTCAAGCACTTGTTAACAATATTGATTTGGTAATTGAAATTCCAAAATACACCATTAACCAAGTGAGCGAAAATCATTAAAAATTTGTCAACCTATTTAATACTTGAATTCGCACATTAAGTGCAATTTCTCCTAAGCCGTTAATAAATCAACAGCCTTTCCTAAAAATAACTCAACTGGTTGTTTCTCACCTCGTGTTTTTCGAGGTCTTGTGTTGAGTCGCTTCATGACAAATTCAATCTGTGAATTTGTCACCTTGTTAAAGTCAGTACCCTTTGGGAAGTACTGTCTAATCAAGCCATTAGAGACCTTTGCATAAATATGAATAATCATCAAAAATCCACTTTTCACCTGCTTGGCGATTTTTTAAACCCAGCCTTAGCCCTGCTAGGACAAGGTTTAAGAAAATCACCAATCTGGCAAAAATTG
>NZ_FXLV01000064.1 GCF_900180345.1 Bathymodiolus heckerae thiotrophic gill symbiont | reverse complement strand
ATTCAATTTTTGCCAGATTGGTGATTTTATTAAACCTTGTCCTAGCAGGGCTAAGGCTGGGTTTAAAAAATCGCCAAGCGGGTGAAAAGTGGATTTTTGATGATTATTCATATTTATGCAAAGGTCTCTAAGGGTCAATTTAATTTTCTAAATGATTTTCAGGTTATTTTTTGTGATATAATTAAAATATGAAAGTTCTTCTATCATTGTTTTTTCTTGTATTTATGTCGTTAACTAATGCTAATAATATTGTCGTATCTAACGGCAGTAAGCATTGTTCACTAGATAGCAAATCAATGAATATGTCTATTGAAGAACATTTATCAGAATGTTACGATACAGTCTGCGCTCAACATTTGTCTATTGATAAGAAAGTGGTGATTTCTGAGAAAGTCATTCCCCAATCGCTTTTAGTAGTTTTCATTTTTAATACTTTTTATACATCTTTTTCCTCGAAGATGATTCTCCCTCCTCCAATCGTTTAAATTTTCTAGCGTATTGATGTCTGTAAGTTTGTTTTTATAAAACAATTTTTATTATCGTCAATCGTAAATCAATCTAAGTTTTTTAGTAGCACTTAAGAATTGTTTATCAATTCAAATAGTTATTGATTAAGGAGAATAAAGTGAATAACAAAACATTATCACGCAGGCAATTTGTTACTGGTGTAACAATAGGTGCTGCGGCATTAGCGATTAACCCAAGTATTTTATTTGCGGGTATGCGCAACAATATAACAGCACTAACAGGCAATACTTTTAATCTAAGCATTGGAGAGCAAAGTGTCAACTTTACTGGCACAATGCGTACTGCCACTACAGTAAATAACTCACTTCCAGCACCCTTATTAAGGTTTAAAGAAGGGGAAATGATTACGCTAAATGTTACCAATCATCTAACAGAAAGCACCTCTATTCATTGGCATGGTTTGATTTTGCCAAGTGAAATGGATGGAGTGCCTGATATTAGTAATGATTTTCATGGCATCAAACCGGGTGAAACCTTTGCTTATCGTTTTAAAGCCAAACAAAGTGGCACCTATTGGTATCACTCACATTCTGGTTTTCAAGAACAAACAGGCTTATACGGTCCGATTGTGATAGACCCAGCTGAAAAAGACCCAGTAACTTATGATAAAGATTATATTGTTATGCTCTCTGATTGGACGGATGAGAATCCAACCGATGTGTATCATAAACTTAAAAAACTCTCACATTATTATAATTTTAACGAGCGCACACACTCAGATTTAATGAATGATATTGAGAAAAAAGGCTTAGAAAACACTTGGAACGATAGAAAGATGTGGGGCCAAATGCGTATGAGTCAGCGTGATTTATCCGATGTAACAGGGTACACCTACACTTATTTAGCCAATGGTGTAACACCTGATAAAGGCTGGGTTGGCTTGTTTGAAAAAGGCGATAAAGTGCGAGTTCGCTTTATTAACGGCTCAGCAATGACTTTTTTTGATGTACGCATTCCAGGGTTAAAAATGACGGTAGTAGCTGCTGATGGGCAAAACATTGAACCTGTGTCTGTTGATGAGTTCCGCATTGGCGTGGCAGAAACCTATGATGTGATTGTTGAGCCAAAAAATGACAGCGCTTACACTATTTTTGCCCAAGATATTGCCCGTTCTGGCTATGCACGAGGTACATTAACCCCCGATGCTTCAATGTTGGGCGAGGTGCCTGAATTAGATAAGGCGCCTAATCTAACACATAGTGATATGGGTATGTCAAATATGGTGGGTATGAATCATTCAAAAATGAATCATGGCTCAATGAACATGAAGCAAACAACAATGGCTGGAATGGACCATTCAACAATGGGTCGCAGTTCAATGGGCAAGCAAAAATCAATGACAAATATGGGTCGCCCAAAGATGAATATGGGTGGTAACAAAGAGATGTCAACCATGGATTCAATGGTAACCCATGCGGATACTGAATTTGGACCGCATGTCGATATGCGCTCTGCTGACCCACAATATCGTTTAGACGACCCAGGCATTGGGCTGCGTAATAATGGCAGAAAAGTCTTAACTTATGCAGACCTTCGTAGTTTGCATATGATGCATAATTATCCAGACCCGGACCGTGAAATTCAATTGCATTTAACGGGCAATATGAGTCGTTATATGTGGTCTATTAATGGTGTGAAGTTTGCCGATGCTGAGCCTTTGCAATTTAAATTTGGCGAAGTGGTTCGTATCACTTTTGTTAACGACACGATGATGAATCACCCTATGCATCTACATGGAATGTGGAGTGATTTAGAGACAGGAGATAATATGTATATCCCACGCAAGCATACGGTGATTGTTCAACCGGGAGCAAAGATTAGTTATCGAGTTAAAGTCGATGCTAAAGGTTCGTGGGCATATCATTGTCATTTGTTATATCACATGTTAGGTATGTTTCGTCGTGTGGATGTGGTTTAATTAAAGGAGAAAATGATGAAATATTTAAAAGTAATAACAATCAGTTGCTTATTTGCTTTGACATCACAGTCATTTGCAGGTGGCATAGAAGATGATCCTGTTTTAACCAAGGTAATGGGTGAAGTAGAGTTGCGAAGTACAGATGATGTCAATCCTAGGGCTTGGAATATTAACGCTTGGGTGGGTCAAGATTTAAATAAATTTTGGGTTAAAACTAGGGGCGAAAAAATTGCAGGGAAGATCGAAAAATCTGAATTACAATTGCTTTACTCAAAAGCAATAACACCTTTTTGGGATTTGCAACTCGGGGTGAAAAAAGACTTTCAGCCTAAACCTCAGCGTAATTGGGGAGTGATTGCTGCCAAGGGCTTGGCACCTTATTTATTCGAAGTTGATGCTTCATTATTTGTGGGTGAATCTGGCAAATTAGGTGTACGCTTAGAGGCTGAGTATGAGTATATATTTAGTCAAAAATTGATTTTATCGCCAGAAGTAGAGATTAATGCGTTTAGCAAGGACGATGAATTAACAGGCACAGGAAAAGGTTTGTCTAGTGTTGAGGCAGGGTTAAGACTGCGTTATGAAGTTACACGTGAATTTGCGCCTTATATTGGCATTAACTGGGAGAAAAAATATGGCAATACGGCTGATTTTTCTCTTACTGAAGGTAAGGGTATTGAAGATGCACAAATTGTAGTTGGTATGCGTTTTTGGTTTTAGTCTAATCGAGACCTTTGCATAAATATGAATAATCATCAAAAATCCACTTTTCACCCGCTTGGCGATTTTTTAAACCCAGCCTTAGCCCTGCTAGGACAAGGTTTAATAAAATCACCAATCTGGCAAAAATTGAATTTTGCTAATCATCCCTATTTATGCAAAGGTCTCTAATCATATAAGATTATTAATCTGATGATTAAATACTATGAACCCAAGATTCAAATAAAGGCATTTGGTTAAGATGTAAATTACTAGTTATTAGAGCTTGTGCATGGTATTTAACTGACGGATTGATGGTTTGGCATAGCAGTTTTATTTTGGAGTATAAAGAATGAAAAGTTTATTAAAAATATTGTTTATTATCGGACTATTGTTTTTATTGGTTTGGTTTGGGGTGTTTAATATTTCTGCCACAGAGAAACATTGGGGTATTACAACAAAGTTATTGACATTTGTAAAAGAACGCTCCATTACGGTGCGTGCATATGATATTAAAGCACCTGATTTATCAAAACCCGATATGATTAAGAGTGGTGCTAAGAACTTTGATGCAATGTGTGCTCAATGTCATTTATCTCCTATAAAAGAATCAACAGAATTAAGTCTTGGACTTTATCCTAAGGCACCTGTATTTTACCAACAAAACCATACAGGTCATGGTTTAGGCAATACATTCTGGACTATTAAAAATGGACTTAAGATGACTGGAATGCCAGCATGGGGGGACTCTCATACTGACCAACAAATATGGGAAATGGTGGCTTTTTTAGAAAAACTTAATGATATGCCTGCTTCTGAATACATGCAATTAGTTGGCGATGGTGGGCATACGCATAAAAATACTAAACACATAAAAAAACCAGTCGTTCCTAAGAGTAACAATGCCCATCAAGAGGATGGGCACTCACATTAATTTAATATAAAAAAGGAGAAAATATGAAAACAGTAATAATTTTATCAAGTGTATTATTTTTAACTGCTTGTTTTGACAGTGGTGATGCGCAAGCAAAAGAAGCAGATAGGATAAAACTAGGTAAAGCAACTTTTGATGAACATTGTGCATCTTGTCATGGTAAAGATGCAAGGGGTACAACGATAGATTGGAAGAGACCTTTGCCAAATGGCAAATATCCAGCACCACCATTAAACGGAACAGCACACGCTTGGCATCATTCGCCAAAATTGTTACTAAATACTATTAATAACGGTGGTGCAAAGTTAGGCGGATGGATGCCAGCATTTAAAGATAAATTAACGAATAAAGAAAAGCAGGCAACTCTAGATTATCTACATAGCTTATGGCCAAAAGGTATTCAGCAAAAATATGATGCGAGATTCAAATGATTAGTAGAAGAAGTTTTATAAAAACAGGCTTGGTTTTAGCTGCGTTACCAAAGCAGATTGCATGGGCAAGCGGTAAGGTTTTTCGCAATACTTTTAAAGTGCCGAAACTAGAATTAGGTAAAAGAGTGGGTAAGGATGTTTACTTTGATTTAAGCATTCAATCTGGTAAAAGTGCCATTTTCCCTAATAAAATTACACCGACTTTGGGTATAAACCAAGGTTTTTTAGGGGTAACGCTACGTGCTAATAAAGGCGATAAAGTGCATATTAGTGTTAGAAACACCATTGATCAAACCACCACACTACACTGGCACGGTATGAAGCTACCCGCCAAAGCCGATGGCGGCCCTCATCAGCCAATTGCGCCGAACCAAACTTGGAAAACTCAGTTCGATATTATCCAAGATGCAGCAACTCTTTGGTATCACTCGCATCAACTGCATAAAACAGCTGAGCAGGTCTATCAAGGTTTGGCAGGGATGTTTATTATTGACGATGAAAAATCAAAGGCATTAAACCTACCTTTTGAGTATGGTATAGATGACTTACCGGTGATTATTCAAGACAAAGATTTTAGTTATAATGGACATTTTCGTTATCTCAGTGGAATGATGGACGGGATGATGGGTAAAAAAGGCTCTACAGTGTTAGTTAATGGTGTGGTTAATCCAGTTTTAAAAGCCAAAAAATCTTTATTACGATTGCGATTGCTGAATGGCTCAAACGCCAGAACTTATCATTTAAATTTTAATGATAATCGTGTGTTTGCTATTATCGGCAGTGATGGAGGCTTATTAGAGCATTCGATTAAGGTTAATATGGTGCGTTTGGCACCTGCTGAACGAATAGAAATTTTGGTAGATGTGAGCGATGGTGGGCATCCAATTCTACAACATACTGCTGTGCAAGAATCATCAAGCATGGGTGGTATGGGAATGATGGGTGGCATGATGGGCAATAACCATCAGGATATGGATATTTTTCAGATTGATGCCTCTAATACACTTAAAAGCACGAGTAGCATCCCTAAAAATTTAGTCAATCACAACAACCCACAGCAATCCGCAGTAAGCAAGCAAAGAAAATTAGTCTTGCAAATGCAAATGGGGCCAAGAATGATGTTTGGTGGCAATGCTTTCAGTATTAATAGCAAAACCATGAATATTAATCGAATCGATGAAGTGGTTAAGGCTGGCAGTACAGAAATTTGGCATTTAGAAAACACCTCAATGATGGCACATCCTTTACATATCCACAATGTGCAATTTAAAGTAATTACTCGTAAAGGCGGGGTTAAGGGGCATGAATTGGGCTTTAAAGATGTGGTCTTGATACATCCTAGAGAGCGGGTGAGTGTGATTATGGAGTTTCCTGAGTTTCGTGATGCAAAAACACCTTATATGTATCACTGCCATATTTTAGAGCATGAAGATAGAGGTATGATGGGGCAATTTGTCGTGGTTTAAGTTTATATTTATCAAGCTTTAGATATGTCTTGTGAAGGATGTAAAACCAATGCAGAAAAGGCATTGTTAGCACTATCTGATATTCACACGGTAGAGATTGATTTAGCCACCAAAGTCGTAGTGATTGAAATGCAGAGTTGTTTATCACTCAATATTTGCAACAGGCTTTATTAACGGCTGGGTTGTATTATACGATTACTATGCCAGAGCATAAGTTTATACATGCGCCCCACTTGACTGGACACCAAATTAATATTTTACGCATTATTTTTCTGTACCAATAATCTTTTTTAGAGTTTGGGGTAAATGCAATGGTCTAACAAGACAACAAAACTACTGGTTGCGTTTTGAACAAGAGCTTGATATTAAGTTAATTGACCACATTCATAGAGACCTTTGCATAAATAGGGATGATTAGCAAAATTCAATTTTTGCTAGATTGGTGATTTTATTAAACCTTGTCCTAGCAGAGCTAAGGCTGGGTTTAAAAAATTGCCAAGCGGGTGAAAAGTGGATTTTTGATGATTATTCATATTTATGCAAAGGTCTCTCATAGAATAACTAATCAAGGTATGGCTACAGACAACAAAGATTTTATAGCACAGATAAAAAACTTAACAGGCTATAATGTAACCAGCAAAAACAAAGGCAGGTCAAAAGGATGGCAGAAAAAAAATATAATTAACTAACCCCTTTATGCCTTATAGTGAGACCTTTGCATAAATATGAATGATTATCAGAATTCAATTTTTGTCAAATTGGTGTTTTTTTAAACTCTGCCCTAGCAAGGTTGAGGCTGGGTTTAAAAAAATTATCAAGTTGGTAAAAAGTGGATTTTTGATGATTATTCATATTTATGCAAAGGTATCAGAATGTCCAAGTTTGTCTAAAAGACAAGAAAAAAACCTATAATGGGTTGTCTTTATCTAATATTTTAAGCACTTTTTTGGTAAACGACCTTGTGCTTAATAGGCATAAAATATCCTTGGATATCAAACTTTAAAACAAGCTCTTGGTCATTATCTATTGCTTGGCGAATAAATTTAGTCGCTCGTTTAATACCATACAAACTGCCTTTATTTTATCGACAAGTGTAACTATCGTGAATAAATATTTTCTCAATACCAGCATAAATTGCCCGATAGATTAGATGATGCGCAACCCTATCAG
>NZ_FXLV01000063.1 GCF_900180345.1 Bathymodiolus heckerae thiotrophic gill symbiont | reverse complement strand
TAAAAAAATCAGACAAACAAGATGTTTTTTAGATTTTTATGGAAAAATACGGAAATTTTGAGCTATTTTTTTTTGAAAAATTGCAAGGGTTGAAAATAGGATGGGGAATTATGAATTATGCAAAGGTCTCAACGAAACTATAACTATAATAAAATTTTCACTGAAAAAATAATGAGTAACGAAAAATACAAACACCTGAAGCCAGCAACACTAAAAGACTTACAAATGGAACTGTTAAATCTACTGAAAATCTTTGATAAAGTTTGCAGAAATAATAATGTAGAATATTGGTTAGATTATGGTACATTATTGGGTGCTGTTCGGCATAAAGGCTTTATTCCTTGGGATGATGATATTGATATTAGTGTGCCAGCAATTGATTATCATAGACTTATATCTGCATTAAATTCTGAATCTCAAACTAATGAAGATATTTTTTTATATTACCACCATAATACATCAAAAAATTTTTTTGAAAAATTAGCTAGCACCAAAATGATGGTGCGTGGAGAAAATCATAAAATGTTCGCCTGCTTTATTGATATTTTCCCTGTCAGAATTATTAATAAGGTTGATAAGAAAAACGATATAAACCTTGCAAATACTGTTGAATATTTTACTAACGGAGGCGTTAGAAGTGGCGAAAAAATTGATAAAAAATATCGCAAAAACACTCTACAGAATGCCCTTATGGAAAAACAAAAATTTACCCAATATTTCCATAGTTATTTGTCTAATTGTAACTATAGACCATCAAAAGATATAGCGACTACAGAAGTTATAATTTTTAATGAAGAGACTAATGATTATTTCCCTTATACAGATATATTCCCATTAAGGAAAGTAACCTTTGAAGGAGTGAATTCTTTTATGCCTAATAACTTTGAAAATTATTTAAGTATTATTTATGAAAACTATATGACACCACCCCCTAAATCTAAACAAACTCCCAAGCACGCAAATAAATTTTATTTTTGTAATTCTAATCAATTTGCATTAGAGACTACCGCCGCTAGTTTAACCGAACAAAATCAAGATTTTTATCGTTACTCTACTCGTAAATTTTTTAGAAATTTAGTTATAAATATTGGCATGTATAAAAAAATAAAAAAATGGCTGTATTAAAAAAGATAATATGAAATTTTCAGTACTAATGTCAATTTATTGCAAAGAAAGCCCAAGGCATTTTGATAGGGCAATGCAAAGCGTGTGGGATGGGCAAACTATTAAACCTAATGAAATAGTTTTGGTGGAGGATGGTGTATTGACTGATGAATTGTATCAAAGTATCAAAAAATGGAAAGAAGAGTTGGGTGATATTTTTAAAGTCATTTCTCTTGAAAAAAATGCCGGTATTGGTAACGCTAAAAAGATTGGTGTAGAAAAATGCACCAATGAATTAATTGCAGTGATGGACACAGACGACATTTCTCTGCCTGATAGGTTTAAAAAACAATTAGTGATTTTCGAAACTAAAGATATTGATGTTTGTGGTGCTTGGGTGGGCGAGTTTGAAAGTGATGAAACTAAGGTAATTTCATATAGAAAAGTGCCAGAACAGCATAGTGCAATCGTAAGATTTGCCAAAAACAGAAATCCAGTTAATCACCCTTCGGCAATGTATAAGAGAAAATCAGTGTTAAATGCTGGGAATTACGCAAAACATAAAAGAACGAGCGAAGATTATAATTTATTTGTAAAATTAATATTAGGTGGTGCAAAATTCTATAATATACAAGAGCCGTTAGTAAATATGAGAACGGGCAATGGTCAGATGGATCGAAGAGGTGGGTTAAAGAATGCAATACTTGAGGCAGTTGTGCAAAAAGAATTCTACAAAATGGGTTTTCTTAATTTGTATGAATTGTTTAGAAATGTGGTTGTTGGCTTTATAATACGACTGTTACCCAAAACACTATTGAAAATAGTGTTTAAAATGATAAGAAAACTATAATATTTTTAAGTGGATATAGCGTTATGAAAATTAGAAAGTTTAAAATGTTTATTCGGTCAGTAATGCCATCGTTTTTCCAGTTATTGGCTATTGCCAAATATAGTAATTTACTGCAAATATACAAGTTTCGCACTAAATATCCAAATGTAAGAATATTTCCACATACGGTAATGAGGGTAAAAAAAGGATTTTATTCTTTGGATAACCAAGATTTTATTCTTGATAGGTATTTTTTTAAAGGAAAGAAAAAAGGATTTTTTTGTGATATTGGCGGAAACCACCCACTAATAGGGAATAATACTAAATACTTTGAAGATCTTGGTTGGCGTGGCGTGGTATTTGAGCCTTTGCCTCATATGGTTGAACTATGGACTAAACAAAGAAAAGCCAAGTTATTCTCAATTGCACTTTCAGATAATGAAGGGGAAGGCAGTTTTGCAGTAAGCGAATATTCAGATGGGGTAATGTCGTTTATGAAAAATACATCGTTAGGTTCGTTGGATAAAAGTGAAATTTACGATATAAAAGTTAGGACACGATTATTTAAAGATGTAATGAATGAGGAAAATATTACACACATAGACTATCTATCTCTTGATGTTGAAGGGCATGAGGTGAATGTTCTTAAAGGAATAGATTTTAATAAAGTGAGAATTGATGTATTGACGATAGAAAATCATTCTCTCTATGGTGATGACAATATTCGAAACATGATGATAAATAATGGTTATATTTTCTGGGGAAGGGTTATGAATTTAGATGATATTTATGTACACACAGACTACAAGGTTTCTTAATTTATGAGTGATAAGGATATAGAGAGAAGTCGTTACGATGATGAGGCACAGAATGCCCTGAATACTGATAATTTGTTGAGTGTCAATGCTTTAACTTTGCCTTTAAAGGCGCCCTATGATTTTTATCGGTCGGTGGTTGTTGAACGAATAAATAGCGAAAGTAGAGTGTTAGAGATTGCCGCAGGCATGGGTGAAAATACTGAGTTCTTATTGGCGACTGGGGCAACAGTTTGTGCAATTGATATTTCAGAGCATTCATTAAGTGTCATGAAAAAACGATTTAATACGAACAAACTAACCACTAAAGTAGCAGATATGGAAAAACTACCTTTTGCAGATGAGTCATTTGATATTGTAGTTAATGCGGGTAGTTTAAGTTATGCAGATCATGAGGTAGTGCTTGGTGAGATACACAGAGTGTTAAAAGTTAAAGGTGTTTTTATTGCGGTTGACTCACTGAATAACAATCCTATTTATCGTTTGAATCGCTATATTCATTATTTGCGCGGCAGCCGTAGTCTAAGTGTGATAAAAAGAACACCTGATTTGAAGTTATTACACAAATATGAACAAAAATTTGGCAAAATTGAGGTTAAATTTTTTGGGTCGATTTCATTTTTAACACCTTTGATGATTAGACTTTTTAGTGAGAAGATAACAACTAAAATTTCAGATGGCGTTGATAGAATATTTTCTATTAAAAAATCAGCGTTTAAATTTGTATTAGTGGCAAAAAAACAATGAAAAACATCCCTTTTTTTAATTACCCTGATTTATTTGCACAGCACAGTAAAGAATTAACTGATATATTTCAGTCAGTTTCAAGTCGTGGTGCGTTTATTATGCAGAATGACTTGATTCAATTTGAGGATAAGTTAGCAAAATATACAGGCATTAAGTATGCGCTGGGCGTGGCTAATGCAACAGATGCTATGCAGTTATTACTAAAGGCTGGTGGCATAGGTATTGGCGATGAAGTGATATTTTGTTCGCATACGATGGTGGCAACTGCATCAGCCATTAAATTTACAGGTGCGATACCTGTGCCCATTGAGGCTGGAGCAGACCACTTGATGGATACAACATTAATTGAGGCAGCAATCACACCCAAAACAAAAGCCATTATGCCAACGCAGCTCAATGGTCGTGTAGCAAATATGGATGCGATTTTGGCGATTGCCGATAAGTATAGTTTACAAGTGTATGAAGATTCAGCACAAGCATTAGGTGCCAAATATAAAGGTAAATCAGCGGGTTCATTTGGCGTAGGTGGTTGTATTAGTTTTTATCCAGCAAAAGTGTTGGGTTGTTTTGGCGATGGTGGCGCAGTGCTTACTAATGATAAAGATATTTATAACAAAATCAAGCTAATGCGTGACCATGGTCGTGGCGAAGATGGTAATGTATCTGTTTGGGGTTATAATAGTCGGTTGGATAATTTGCAAGCAGCAATACTGAATTATTTTTTTGATGATTATGAGGCAATTATTCAGCGTAGAAGATCGATTGCTAACTTGTATGATGAAAGTTTAAGGGATTTAGTCGGTATTGTTTTACCGCCTTCAATAGACAATAATCCAGATTGCTTTGATATATTCCAAAATTATGAGATTAAAGCTTTAAAGCGTAATGAGTTAAAAGAATATTTATCTAACAAGGGTATTGGCACTTTAATTCAATGGGGTGGTCAAGCAGTGCACGAGTTTAGAGACTTAGGGTTCATCCAGTTATTGCCATTTACCGAAAATATTATGCGCACAAGTTTGTTATTGCCACTGAATATGTCAATTACAGATGACGAAGTTGATTATGTGTGCCAATGTATCAGAGGTTTTTATAATGACTAAAGTGCTTGCTCACAACATTAGGCGACATGCTATTAATATGACCAGTTCTGGTGGAAGTTCGCATATAGGCTCAATACTTTCTATTGCTGATATTTTGGCAGTTTTGTATGGCACAGTGTTAAATTATAAGGCTGATAATCCAAAATGGCAGGGTAGAGACAGATTTATTCTAAGTAAAGGACACGCTGGAGCTGGTGTATATGCAGCACTTGCTGAAAGTGGTTTCATACCAATAGAAAAATTAAAAACACATTATCAAAACGGTTCTAATTTATCTGGACATGTATCGCATAAAGGTATTTCAGGTGTGGAATTCTCTACAGGTTCCTTAGGACATGGCTTACCTGTTGCTACAGGTATGGCACTTGCCGCTAAAATTAACCAAAATAAACACATAGTTTATGTATTAATGAGTGATGGCGAATGTGATGAAGGGTCAAACTGGGAGGCGGCTTTATTTGCCCCCCATCATAAGTTAGATAATTTAGTGGTCATTATTGACCGCAATAAATTACAAAGTATTTGTTCAACGGAAGATACATTGGCATTAGAACCTTTTGTGGATAAATGGCGGGCTTTTGGTTGGAATGTAATTGATATTGATGGGCACGACCATGAGCAGTTAATCAATGCGTGTCATTCCAAGGTTGAGAATAAGCCACTATGTATTGTGGCAAATACCACTAAAGGCAAAGGTGTATCCTTTATGGAGAATCAAGTTTTGTGGCATTATCGTAGTCCCCAAGGCGAAGAATACGAAGCAGCTGTCAACGAACTAGAGAATGACAATGCGTGATGCTTTTTTAGATAAATTAACGCAGTTAGCAGCGAAGGATAAAGACATTGTCTTATTAACGGCTGATTTAGGCTTTGGTGTTTTTGAAGCGTTTGAATCTAAGTTTCCTGGACAATATTTTAATGTGGGTGTTGCAGAACAGAACATGACAGGTTTAGCTGCAGGCTTAGCATTAGAGGGTAAGAAAGTCATTACTTACTCAATTGGTAATTTCCCGACTCTGAGGTGTTTAGAGCAAATCCGTAATGATGCTTGTTATCATGGCTTAAATATCACCATTGTTGCATCAGGTGGCGGATTTAGTTACGGCTCTTTGGGTATGTCACATCATACTACTGAAGATATTGCCATTCTCAGAGCATTGCCTGCAATGAGTGTTGTTGCCCCTGGTACAGCATGGGAAGCAGGCGAAGCAATAGAGGCACTCATTAATAATAATGGCGTTGGCTATTTAAGATTAGACAAAACAACTGCCACAAATATTGAAACTAAATTTACACTTGGGCAGTCTATTAGATATAAAGAAGGTAAAGATATAACTCTATTCACTACAGGTGGCATATTAAGTGATGTTATTCAAGCATCTGAATTGCTACAAAAACAAGGTATTAATGCCAATGTAGTCAGTATGCACACCGTTAAGCCCATTGATAAAGAAGTTATTATTGCCTCAGCAAATGAAACAGGTGGTATTGTTACCATTGAAGAGCATAATATTAATGGTGGACTAGGGAGTGCAGTAGCAGAAGTCTGTATGGATAATGGTATTATGCCAAGGGCATTCTTGCGTATTGGATTAGATGATAAATACTCTTCAATTGTTGGCTCTCAAGACTATCTAAAAGCATATTACGGAATAAATAAAATCGCTATTGTTAAAAAAGTGTTGGATTTATTAAGTATTAAAAATTGAAAATATGAAACGCCTTCTTGATATTGTGTTATCTTTTACTGGTTTGGTAGTGTTACTGCCTATCCTAGTTATTTTTATGTATTTAGTCTATCGACAAGATAAAAAATCGCCTTTTTATATGGCACCAAGGGTGGGTATAAATTATACAATTTTTAAGATGGTTAAATTGCGCTCTATGGTAAGCAATGCAGATAATTCTGGCGTTGATTCAACCAGTGCAGATGACAATAGAATTACTCCGATTGGACACAAGATTAGAAAATACAAGTTAGATGAAATAACCCAACTATGGAATGTTTTAATGGGGGATATGAGTCTAGTCGGTCCACGGCCGAATGTGAAAACTGAAACAAACTTATATACTGATGTTGAGAAAAGATTGCTGAGTGTGCGACCCGGTATTACCGATTTTTCATCAATTGTTTTTTCGGATGAAGGGGATATTTTAGAGGGTAAAAGTGATCCAGATTTATCTTATAATCAGTTAATTAGACCTTGGAAGAGTAGATTGGGTTTAATTTATATTGAAAATCGTTCAACACTGCTAGATTTACAACTGATTTTTTGGACAGTGATTGCCATTATTTCAAAACCAAAGGCACTTAATTGGGTTGTGGCGCAATTAACAAAAATGAACGCTGATGCTAATATTATTGCTATTTCAAAGAGAGAGAGTGAATTGTATCCCTTTCCACCACCCGGTTCTAATGAGATTGTTAGTGTAAGATAAGTGCAAATTCTAAAAGTATAAACAGTAAAGTGATAAACACAATAACCAACTCATCTCGTTTTAGCAAGCAACTGATTATGCTGTTGGCTGATACTATCTTACTGATATCAATATTACTAGCCTCGTTCTCAATACGGTTGGGCTATTGGTATTTTCCAGAAAGCGATTTGCTTTGGGTGATATTTGGTGCACCAGTGATTGCTATGCCGATTTTTATTCGTTTTGGTTTGTATCGCAGTGTTATTCGCTATATG
>NZ_FXLV01000062.1 GCF_900180345.1 Bathymodiolus heckerae thiotrophic gill symbiont | reverse complement strand
AACAAGAGAGTCTGCGAATGAATGTTGAGTTGTTTGTTTCCAAGACATTGTTATTTTTTTGATTGATTTTAGATGGTTGTTATTTTACTGGATTGGTGTGGTTTTGGTTGATTTATGCAAAGGTCTCATTGTATTTATTATAAATATACAATATAATAATACACTTATACTTAGCTATTTAATTTAAACACGACAAACTAATATTATGCCAATCAAAAAAAAATCCAGCAAAAAAGACGCTAAAAGCAGAATCAAAAAATTACAAAACAAAAAATATGTAATGCACAAAAGTAAGGTTATGTCTGGCAATGTGCTGTTAAGTTTGTCAAAAATGGCAGGAGATTATCCTTATGCCAAAAAGATGAGTGTTGAAGAATACGAAAATGAAAAATACTTATTGCAAACAGAATTATTAAAAGCACAAGACTGGATTAAGAGTCACAATAAAAAAATTATTTTATTGTTTGAAGGTCGTGATGCAGCTGGCAAGGGTGGAACAATTAAACGCTTTATGGAGCATCTTAATCCACGATCTGCGCGTGTTGTTGCCTTGGAAAAGCCATCAAATTCAGAATTGGGGCAATGGTATTTTCAACGCTATATTAAACATTTTCCCACCAATGGAGAAATGGCATTATTCGACCGCTCTTGGTATAACAGAGCTGGGGTAGAGCGGGTAATGGGTTTTTGTAAAAACTCAGAATATCTTGAATTTATGCGCCAAGCGCCTCTATTAGAGCGGATGCTAGTTAACGATGGCTTTATACTTTCTAAATATTGGTTTTCTGTCAGTCGTCAAGAGCAACTAAGACGCTTTCACCTGCGCAAAAATGACCCCTTAAAAAGATGGAAATTAAGTGAGATAGATTTGCAATCATTAACCAAATGGGAGGAATACACTCAAGCCAGAAAAAATATGTTTTTTTACACCAATACCGCTGATTCCCCTTGGATTGCTGTAAAGTCAGATGACAAAAAACGCGCAAGAATTAATTGTATTAGGCATTTTCTTTATAATTTAGATTACGCCAACAAAGACACCAAGATAGTTTTTGCACCTGATTCAAAAATTATTGGCAATGTAAATGATTTATATAAACGCAAGGAGGACATCTAATGTCAAACATCAAAAAACAACTAAAAGCCGCCATACGCATTGCTAAAAAAGCAGAAATCGAGGCGTTAATTGCAACTAAAAAAGCACAAAAAGCAGTTGAGAAAATAGAAAAACTGAAAAAATCGCTTGAGTTACAACACAAAGAACTAACTAAGAAAATTAAGAAAACCAATGATAAAAAAATCAAGCTTTTTTCTAAAAAAAGAATAAAAAAAGCAAAGAAGAAGGAAAATCTAAAATAATTATTCTTAAATAGTGCTTTAAAAAAAGCCTTGCTTGATTTATAATCAAGCAAGGCTTTTTTAGTAATTAAGTCTTGATATTAATGCCTCTTTTAAGCAAATAGAGAGCCAATAAACTTAATAGAACAATCATCGCCAATAAAACCATTATTGACTCAACAATACCCGTGGTAGAACTGCCTAAAAACCCCATTCTAAACCCATCAACCATATAGTAAATAGGATTAAATTTGCTTAAATTCTGCCAAAACTCTGGCAGAATTTCAATACTGTAAAACATACCACCCAAATAAATCATCGGCATCAATATAAAAGTGGGGACAATAGAAATATCATCGAATGATTGGGCGAATATTGCGTTAATAAACCCTGCCAGAGAAAACAACACAGCAGTTAATAAAAAGATAATAAAAATAATAAACACGCTATAAATTTGCAAATCTACAAAAAAAGAAACCGCAATAAGCACACCCAATCCCACTGTTAAGCCACGAGCCACGCCACCAGAAACATAACCCAATAAAATCACCCAATAAGAAACCGGGGAAACCAGTAGTTCTTCAATGCTGTGATTAAACTTTGCTAGGAAAAACGAGGCGACTGTATTGGCATAAGAATTTTGAATCACTGTCATTAATATGATGCCAGGGATAATAAAATGCAGGTAATCTACGCCCTGCATATTGCCAATGCGTTCGCCCATCAAGCCACCAAAGATAAGCAGATAAAGCAAGGTGGTGGTAATCGGCGGAAAAAGGGTTTGTACCCAAATTCTAGAAAACCGTAAAATTTCTCTAATAACAATGGTTTTATACTGAATCCACATAATTATTTGCCTGAAGTTAGGTTTAAAAATAAAGTTTCCAAGCGATTTTGTGCGCTCCTAATATGGTCAATACTAATACCGTGCTCACCAAGGGTTTGCAATGCTTGAGTAATGCTTGTGCCTGATTCCAACACCATTTCTAATGAATAATCATTCAATTGTGTAACTGAAAATTCTAATTTAACAGGGATTTTAGGTAGTTTTTTACCACTTTCTAAAATCAAAGTTTGTTGCGAAACTTTAGAAAGTAATCGCTTCATACTGGTCTGTTCAATCACCTCTCCATTATCCACAATGGCAATATTACGGCACAAAGACTCAGCCTCTTCCAAATAATGTGTGGTGAGAATAATAGTCACCCCTTCTTTATTTAACTCTCTTAAAAACGCCCACATTGAACGACGAATTTCAATATCAACCCCCGCACTAGGCTCATCTAAAATTAAAATTTTAGGCTTGTGGATAAGCGCTCTTGCCAACATTAAGCGTCTTTTCATGCCACCCGATAACGATTTAGCCACATCAAGACGCTTATCCCAAAGTTCCACGCGTTTTAATAAAATTTCAGCATACGCTTTAGCGTGTGTTCGGGTAATGCCGTGATAACCCGCTTGGTTGATTAAGATTTCTTCAATCGGCTCAAATGGATTAAAATTAAACTCCTGTGGCATTAATCCAATCAAGCGCTTCACCTCATAAGCACTGCTGTCTTGATTCAAGCCCAACACGCTAATATTACCTGCGGTCTTTTCCAATAACCCACAAATAATGCCAATTATCGTAGTTTTTCCTGCACCATTACTGCCTAATAGTGCAAAGAAATCGCCCTCTTTTATTGATAAATCAATCCCTTTTAAGGCATGAAAATCATTGGCGTAAATTTTACTGAGTGCTTTGATTGTGAGTGCATTTGACATAGGCGAACATTATCCGTTAATTTTCAAGATTTATGCGATAATTACCCACTTTAAAATTGCAATATTTACCTATGTCTGAAATTAGAAACATTCCCTTGCCTGATATTGGCGATTTTGATGAAGTTGAAGTGATTGAGATTTTAGTCTCGGTTGGCGATACAATAAACGCCGAAGATAGTATTGTCACGCTCGAAAGCGACAAAGCTTCAATGGAAATCCCCACTCCCTTTTCAGGCATTATCAGCGCAATAAATGTAGCGCTGGGCGATAAAATCAAACAAGGCGACATCATTTTATCTATTAAAGGCGAAGACGATAACACTGAAACCAACGATAACCCAGTAGAAGTAACTCATACTGAGCCACAAATCGTACCTGTGGTAGTGCCAGACATTGGCGATTTTGATGAGGTTGAAGTAATTGAAGTCCTCGTCAATGCAGGCGATGAATTATCAGTAGATGATAGCATCATCACTCTAGAAAGTGACAAAGCCTCAATGGAAATCCCCACGCCAGTTGCAGGCAAGATTATTGACATTAAAGTCGCACTAGGCGATAAAATTAAATTAGGTGATTTAATCCTCAACATCGAAAGCACCAACGCAGAAAAAACACCTCCCCCCCCTGCCGCAGTTGAAACAAAAAGCCCCTCAACAACGCCCACGCCCGCCAAAGTCGCACCAAAACCACCTACACTCAATCAAGCCATTTCAACAACCCCAAAAGGCAGCTCTCACGCCTCACCCTCTATTCGTAAATTAGCTAGAGAATTAGGCGTTGATTTGTCCAATGTATCTGGCACAGGGCAAAAAGGCAGAATACTAGATGTCGACTTAAAAGGTTATGTGAAGCAAATCATCACCTCAGGTGCTATGGGCAGTGCTTTACCCAAAGTGCCTGTAATTGATTTTTCCAAATTTGGCGATACCGAAATATTAGCACTGTCCAGAATTAACAAACTATCAGGTAAACATTTAACCGCCTGCTGGCTAAATATCCCTCATGTAACCCAGTTTGACGAAGTCAATATTGAGCAAATGGAAGTCTATCGACAAGCACAAAAAGCCAAAGGCGTTAAGCTCACGCCGCTAGTGTTTATCATGAAAGGCGTGATTCAAGCGTTAAAAAACCATCCTCGTTTTAATGCCTCACTTGACGAATCTGGCGAAAACCTAATTATTAAAAAATACTTCAATCTAGGCATTGCCATGGATACGCCAAACGGTTTGGTGGTGCCAGTTATTCGTGCTGTTGAACAAAAATCATTGACCGAGCTAGCAACAGAATTAGCGCAAACCTCTGCCAAAGCCCGTGACGGCAAACTCAAGCCCAGTGATATGCAAGGCGCAGGCTTCACCATTTCTAGCCTCGGTGGCATCGGTGGCACTCAGTTCACCCCCATTGTCAACGCCCCCGAAGTCGCCATTCTCGGCGTATCTCGTTCACACACCAAGCCTGTTTGGGATGGTGAAAAATTCACCCCGAAACTAACACTGCCCCTCGCATTGTCCTACGACCATCGAGTGATTGACGGCGCACAAGGCGGGCGTTTTATGGCAGATTTGAATACAATATTAAGCGAGGAAAATTATGATTAAAACACAAGTAGTCGTTATTGGCTCGGGTCCTGGTGGCTATACAGCCGCCTTTCGTGCAGCAGATTTAGGCAAACAAGTTACCCTAATTGAACGCTACGATGCTCTAGGCGGCGTGTGTCTAAATGTCGGCTGTATCCCTTCCAAAGCACTACTCCATACTGCACAAATCATCAACGAAGCAGCAGAAGCCTCACACCTCGGCATTTCATTTAATACGCCTAATATTAATATTGACGGTGTTAGAGGCAACAAGCAAAACATTGTTACCAAATTAACCAGCGGCATCAAGGCGCTTGCCAAAGCCAGAAAAGTCAATGTCATAACAGGCTATGCCAAATTTATCTCCAGCAATCAAATCGCCATTGACGGTAGCGATGAAATCATCGAGTTTGAACACTGCATTATTGCTGCTGGATCTCGTGTGAGCAAAATCCCCACTTTTCCTTTTGACGACCCACGCGTTATGGACTCCACCGATGCACTGGAAATAGAAAATATACCAAAACGCTTATTGGTGGTCGGCGGCGGCATTATCGGTCTAGAAATGGCAACGGTATATGACGCACTCGGTAGCGAAATCACCGTGGTTGAGCTGTCAGACCAACTTATTGCCAGCGCCGATAAAGACATTGTTAATCCACTCTTCAGACGTATTAAAAAACAATACGCCAACATCTTTTTAAACACCAAAGTTGCTAGTATGACGGCAAAAAACGACGGCATTAAAGTCGGTTTTGAAGGTAAAAATGCCCCAGAATTTGACACCTTTGACAAAGTGCTAGTCGCCGTTGGCCGCACCCCTAATGGCAAACTCATTGATGGCGAAAAAGCAGGCATTAAAATCAACGATTGGGGCTTTATCCCCGTTGACAAACAAATGAAAACCAATGTCCAAAACATCTACGCCATCGGCGATATTGTGGGCCAGCCAATGCTCGCCCACAAAGCAGTGCATGAAGCAAAAGTCGCCGCTGAAGTCATCTGCGGATACAAATCAGGCTTTGACGCACTCACCATCCCATCTGTCGCCTACACCGACCCAGAAGTCGCTTGGACAGGCAAAACCGAAAAACAACTTAAAGCCGAAGGTACTGATTACGAAAAAGGCGTATTTCCTTGGGCGGCCTCAGGCAGAAGCCTCAGTATTGGCAGATCTGAAGGCGTATCAAAAGCCTTATTTGACAAAAAAACCCACCGCATTCTCGGCATGGGCATCTGTGGTACCAACGCCGGCGAACTCATCGCCGAACCCACCCTCGCCATCGAAATGGGCTGCGATATGTCCGACATCGCCCTCACCATCCACGCCCACCCAACCCTCAGCGAAACCACCGCCTTTGCGGTAGAAATGGCAGAAGGCACCATCACCGACCTACTCCCGCCAAAGAAAAAGTAACTTTAAACCCGTGCCAAAAATAAAAGACATTCCTAAAATTGACCGCCCTAGAGAGAAATTACTCAAAAAAGGTGCTAATGCCTTATCTAAAACAGACCTTCTAGCCATCTTACTTGGTAGCGGCATTAAAGGTATCAATGTCCAAACCCTAGCCAAAACTATTATCACCAAATTTAATAAGGATTTTCTCAATATCACTATTGATGATTTATTAACCGTTAAAGGCATTGGACAAGCTAAAGCCTTACAAGTTTATAGTGCAATTACTTTAATAAAGCGTTTTTACCAAGAACAAAATAGCACTGATTTAATAATCAACAATATACAAAATGTGCTGACACTTGCTTTTGATATTAGAGATAAGAAAAAAGAACATTTAATTTGCCTACACCTTGATAGTCGCAATGCACTAATTAAAAAAGAAACTCTGAGTATTGGCTTATTAGACAAAAGTTTAATTCATCCAAGAGAAATTTTTTCTAGTGCTTTAGAAAATAAAGCTGCCAATATAATTCTTGTTCACAATCACCCTAGTGGTGACCCAAGTCCGAGCAAACAAGATGAAAAAATTGCTAAAAAAATTAGCAAAGCAGGGAAAATAATGGGTATCGCATTATTAGATTTTGTCATTATTGCTAAAAATGGACACGATAGTTTTTATCAAACATTAAAATATGATAATAACCTTGATTATGTTGCTGATGGCTTTCAAATGGGGTTGTTTGACTTGTTGGAAATTGAAAAACCTGATTATAAGAACGCTATACACAAAGTTAATAAGCATTATTTTCAACAAGATAAATCAAAAAATGGTTATTTTCAACTACAAAATCGCTGATATTTAGGCAACAAACACAAATTACTCGGCTTTATTGAAGATATAGTAAGTCAAAAATGTGGAGAAGTGAAGTCATTCTGTGATATTTTTTCAGGCACTGGAGTAGTTGGAGAGCGATTCAATAGTAAAAATATTAGCGTTATTTCTAATGATTTTTTATCAGCAAATTACACCTGTTTGCAAACATTTTTAAACACAAAAAAAAAGACTTACATATAGAGACCTTTGCATAAATATGAATAATCATCAAAAATCCACTTTTCACCCGCTTGGCGATTTTTTAAACCCAGCCTTAGCCCTGCTAGGACAAGGTTTAAGAAAATCACCAATCTGGCAAAAATTGAATTTTGCTAATCATCCCTATTTATGCAAAGGTCTCAATACAGTTAAAGAGTTATAAGCGCTTACTTTGTATTTTTTCAATTCTTCTAATCCGCTCTTTTTCC
>NZ_FXLV01000061.1 GCF_900180345.1 Bathymodiolus heckerae thiotrophic gill symbiont | reverse complement strand
AATCATCAAAAATCCACTTTTCACCCGCTTGGCAATTTTTTAAACCCAGCCTTAGCCCTGCTAGGACAAGGTTTAAGAAAATCACCAATCTGGAAAAAATTGAATTTTGCTAATCATCCCTATTTATGCAAAGGTCTCCATAAGTATAAAAATATTATAATTAACTAATACACGATGATTAAATTTTTGGTATAATTTACCACAGTTACCCAATGAAGGGTGGCAACAAACACAGGCGTTTACTTGGTTTTTCTTAATAGAATCATTAAGTAAGCGTTTTTTTTCGTCAATTTTAAGGTGGAATTGACGCACAGGCATTGAAGCCAGTTACTGTATTTTATAGTTTATATAAGTACAGTAACTGGCTTTTTTGCTTTATAAAGTAGGTAAAAATTAAAACAAGGCAGGAGAATAAGATGAAAAATTTAGTCGTAGTCGGCTCAGGGATGAGCGCAATGAAAGTGGTTGATGAGGTGTTAAAAATTAACCCACTAATGTATAAAATTACCATTATTGGCGAGGAAAAAGTATTGCCTTATAACAGGATTATGCTCTCACCTGTTTTGGCAGGAGAGAAAAAATTCGATGATATAAAGACCCATGATGAATCTTATTTTTCTCAAAATAACATTTCGTTTAAGCCAGGCTGTGCAGTAACGGCAGTAGACAGAAAGTCAAAAAATGTCTTGGTTACTAATATTGAAGATAAATCAACGAATAATATTAACTACAATCGATTGGTGATTTGCACGGGTTCAACGCCGTTTATTTTGCCATTGCCAGGCAAGGAATTAGCAGGGGTGGTTTCATTTAGAGATATTTATGATGTTGAATATATGCAATCAAAAGCGGGAAAATCTAAAAAGGTTGCCATTATTGGCACAGGGCTTTTAGGACTTGAGGCGGCGAACGGACTTAATGAATTGGGGTTTGAGGTAAGCGTTATTGGCAACGCTGAATCCATTATGAATATGCAACTAGACGGCACTTCTGGCGGGTTATTGCAAAAAGTATTAGCGCAAAAAAACATTCATTTTAAAATGAATGCAACAACGAGAAAAATTGTTGGCGAGGACAAAGTTACAGCGCTAGAGTTTGACGATGGGTCAATACTTGAGACGGATATGGTGGTTATGTCGGTTGGTATTATTCCAAACGATACTTTGGCTAAAAACATTGGACTGCAAACAGACAGGGGTATTATCGTCAATGATACAATGATGACCTCAGACCCTGCTATTTATTCAGTGGGAGAATGTATTAAACACCGAGGTATGTCGTATGGCTTAGTAGCCCCCTTGTTTGAGCAAGCACGTGTGTGTGCTGAACAAGTGTGTGAGGTGTCTCACCATATATATACAGGTTCGGATATTTCTACTAAGTTAAAAATCTCAGGTGTGGATGTCTTCTCAGCAGGGGAGTTTAATAATCCTGAGGATGAGATTATGTGCTCTAAAGACCATGCACTTAATACCCGTAAACGACTGTCTATTAGAGGTGATAAATTGGTCGGTGCGGTTTTGTTTGGTGATTCAACAGATGGACTGTTTTATTTTGATTTGATTAAAAATGAAACAGACATTACCGATATTCGCAAAACCTTATTGTTTGGTGATATTAATATTGACGGCTCAAGTGCAGGCGCTAAAGGCGTTGAAAAAATGACTGAGGACGAGCAAGTGTGCGGTTGCATGGGGGTTACTAAGGGCGATATTGTCAGTGCGGTGGCAACAGGTTGTAATAGTTTTGAAGCATTACAAGAAGAAACAGGCTGCGCAACAGGCTGCGGTGGCTGTACTTCGGTGGCTAAACAAGTGTTTAGTTTTGTCTCTGGTGCTAAGGTGTCAAACAAAGATACTTTGTGCGATTGCACAACACACGCAACAGAAGAAGTGCGTCAATATATCAGATCGTTAGACAAAGTAATGAGCATAGATGAAGTGCGAAGTGCGCTTGATTTTGAAGAATCATGCGAAGCTTGTGGCGCTGCGATTAATTATTATCTGTCTTCTCAGTTTAACGAAGCATATATACATAATGACAAGGAAAGACCACATAACGAACAAATGCACGCCAATAAGCAAAGAGATGGCACTTATTCGATTGTGCCGCAAATGCAAGGCGGATTAACTACTCCCAAGGAATTGAAAGCCTTGGCTGATATTGCCCTTAAATACGAAGTGCCAACGGTTAAAGTAACGGGCGGACAGCGCATTGATTTGTTGGGCATTCCTAAGGAAAATTTAAACGATATGTGGGATGAAATCTCCGAAGCAGGTATGGAATCTGGCTATGCTTATGGCAAGGCTACCAGAACTTGTAAATCCTGTGTTGGCACAGAGCATTGTATGATGGGCACGCAGGATTCTATGGGACTTTCAGTTAAGATGGAGGACGCAGTTTGGTCGCACTTTATGCCACATAAATTTAAAATGGGCGTGAGTGGTTGCCCGCGCAACTGTGCTGAGGCAACTATTAAAGATTTTGGGGTGATTTGTACCGAAAAAGGCTACGAAATTCATGTAGCGGGGGCTTGCGGTATCCGCACCAAAGCGTGTTTGAAAGATAGATTTTTTGAAACAGAATCCAAGGTAATTGAGTATCTTAAGGCTTTTGTGCAGTTGTATCGTATTGAGGCAAATTATCTTGAGCGGGTAATGCATTTTGAGGAGCGAGTGGGGCTAGACTATATTCAGTCCAAATTAGACAGCCCTGAAAAAATCAAACACTATGCAGATTTACTACCTAAAACCATTAAAAACCCGTGGAAAACAACAGACCACAGAAAATCAGCTTAAAGGATTACAATGGAAGATAAACTAAATCTATTTTCATTCAAGGGTAAATATCGGATATTGCATCTGACTTGGTTTGCCTTTTTTATGACCTTTGTGGTGTGGCTCAGTCTTGGACCTATGATGCCGTTTATTCAGCAAGCCTTGTCATTAACTGACCAACAGGCAAAGGTGTTGTTAATATTAAATGTTGCTATGACTATTCCAGCTAGGATTGTGGTCGGTATGTTGGTGGATAAACTCGGCCCTAAAATACTGTTTTCTGCTATCTTGGTTTTAGGCGGGTTTGTCTCAATTGTATTTAGCTGGATGCAAACCTATGAACAATTGGCATTGTTGCGATTTTTATCAGGCTTTATTGGTGCTGGTTTTGTGGTCGGCATTCGCATGATTTCTGAATGGTTTCCAGCCAAACAAACAGGTACTGCACAAGGAATTTATGGCGGTTGGGGTAATTTTGGCTCGGCAGGTGCAGCCATATCATTGCCTTTTATTGCCAGTAGTTTTGGTGGGGCAGATGGCTGGCGCTACGCCATTACCATTGCCAGTGTGTTGGCAATATTGTATGGTGTTTTTTATTATTTCAATGTGACTAACACACCTAAAGGCTCAACTTACTTTAGACCGAAAAAAATGGGTGCGATGGAGGTCAGTAGTTATACGGATTTGGTGCTCTATATTTTAATGAATATCCCTTTGTATCTCGCTTTGTCGTTGCTCACTTGGAAATTATCCCCTGAAAAAATGAACATGATTTCATTCAATATGGCATTTGGCGCATATCTTATCTTAGCCTTGGTTTTTGTGGTTCAGGTATTTAAAACTTGGGGCGTTAATTCGCAGCATTTAAAGCACTCTGTGCCTAAGCAACACCAGTATAAGTTTAAACAAGTAGCAATTTTAGATTGGGCTTATTTGGCTACTTTTGGCACTGAATTGGCAGTGGTTTCGGTATTGGCAATGTTTTATGTTGATTGGTTTGAGTTACCCAAAATTACAGCCGCTTTATTGGCAGGTGTGTATCCATTTATTAATTTATTTGCCAGACCAAGCGGCGGTTATTTGAGCGATAAATACGGTCGAAAACTCATATTAATTGTGTGTTTTTCTGGGATTACACTTAGTTTTTTAGCACTGGGCAATGTAGATCAAAGCTGGTCTATTTATTTAGTAGTGGCACTCACGATTGTAGGTGGTATATTTTCTAAAGCAGGCTCAGGTGCGGTATTTGCTTGTGTGCCGCTGATTCAAAGAAGACTAACGGGTCAAATCGCAGGTATGGCAGGCGCTTTTGGTAATGTTGGTGCGGTGTTGTTTTTAACGGTAAACTCTTTGGTGGATTATGACGAGTTTTTTATGCTTATTGGGCTAGTTAGTGCGGCAGTATTGGTATTAATTGTTGTCTTTTTAGAAGAACCAAAAGGACATATGACAGAGATTTTAGACGATGGCACAGTTGAGATAATCAAGCTAAATTAGTTATGAAGCAATTAAAAATCAGCGTTAATTTAGACTCTGTTGCAGGAGTAAAAAAGGAAAACCAAGATGCTTGCGCCTATCATAGCCCCAGCTCCAAAGCACTTGAATACAAGGGTATTGCTGGTGTTATTGCCGATGGTGTGAGTGCTTGCGAGCGAGCCAAAGAGGCGAGTGGTTGTTGTGTCAAAGGGTTTTTGAGTGATTATTATTCAACCCCTGAATCTTGGAGTGTGGAGCATTCAGCGGGTCAAGTCATTTCAGCACTGAACAATTGGCTGTATTCTCAATCAATGCGTTTTGGTGAGATTTCATCAATGCTATGCACGCTTAGCGTAGTGATTATTAAATCAAACACCGCACATCTCTTTCATGTGGGGGATTCACGGGTTTACCGTTATAGAAAAGGTGTATTAACGCAACTAACCAAAGACCATGTTTTATGCCTAAATAAGGAAAAAACCTATCTATCAAGGGCAATGGGGTCTGATTTAAGTATTAATGTGGATTATCAAACTTTTGAGCTTGAAACCGATGATAAATTCTTAATGACCACCGATGGCGTGCATGATTATGTAGAGCACGCAATACTAACAGCATTAATGGATAAAAACGCAACTGCCAATGAAATTGTTGCGCATTCAATTAAGCAAGATTCTCAAGACAATGTCTCAGCAATGATAATGGATATTGAGCAATTGCCAGAGAAAAATCTGAATGAAGCCTTTGACGAGCTTACCCAAAAACCACTACCACCCGAACTTGTTAAGGGGATGAAAATTAATGGCTTTGAGATAGAATCTTTAATTATTTCAAGTGCAAAAATGCAACTGTATTTAGCCAAAGATATTATTACCAAACAATTAGTCGCCCTTAAAACCCCTTCGGTTAATTTTGAAGATGACCCAGAATACCTACAACGCTTTATGTATGAAAAATGGGCAGGACAGCGTGTGCAAAGCCCAAATGTGGTTAAAATTTATAATAACCATCAGCAGGCTGATTTTTTAGCCTATGCGATGGTGTATATTAAAGGACAAACCCTGCGACAATGGATGGATAAAAACAAACACCCTGATATTGAAGTGGTAGTGAGTTTTGTTAAGCAAATTATTCAAGGGCTACGCGCTTTTCATCGTCAAGAAATGCTACATTGTGATTTAAAGCCAGAAAATATTATGATCGATGAAATCGGTCAAATCAAACTCATTGATTTTGGCTCAGCCAGAATTGCAGGCGTGGCAGAATTACTTAATCCCATTGATTTTGCAACCAATCAAGGCACGCAAGGCTACAGCGCACCAGAAGTTGTTTTAAATGGACAAGCCTCACAAGCCTCTGACCAGTTCAGTTTGGGGGTAATTGTATATGAGATGTTTGCCGCTCATTTGCCTTATCAGCACAAATCAGATAAAGACTTAACTCCCAAAAATTTATCTAAACTAACCTACGAATCGGCATTAATTCACAATCCAAACCTACCCGTGTGGATTGACGGTGCGATACACAAGGCATGCTGTTTAGAACGCACACAAAGGTATGAAGCTTTGTCGGAATTTTTATATGATTTAGAGCACCCAAATCTTGAGTTTTTATCAACTCACAAAGACAAACAACCAAAATCAGAGGCAAACAAATATCGATTGTTCATCTCGTTATCTATTACCTTGAATTTTATTTTATTGTTACTATTGATCATTAAATAGGAAAAAACTATGAGCTTTAAAACAACTTGCCCTTATTGTGGCGTAGGCTGCGGCATTGAAATCACCCGTACAGGGTCTGTCTTAAAATTGACAGGGGACAAAGAATCTCCAGTTAATCAAGGAATGCTTTGCATCAAAGGACAAACACTATTAGAAACAGTGGGTACAGATGACGATAGACTACTTAATCCATCACTGGGAAGCTGGGAAAAAACCATTCAAGCCATAGCGCAAATATTTAGCACAACACCAAAACACCAAATAGCCTTATATATCTCTGGGCAAATGCTCATGGAAGATTTTTATGTTGCCAAAAAATTCGCCAATGCTTACGGCATTGATAATCTTGAGAGTAATTCAAGATTGTGTATGTATTCCACAGTTGAGGCGCATAAAAGAGCCTATGGGGCAGATATTGTACCTGTGTCGTTTGATGACATTTATCAAGCGCAAACTATTTTTATCATTGGCAGTAATACCGCAGATTGCCACCCCATTGTCTTTAACCATATCAAGAAGTCCAAGGCTTTCGTGGTTTGTGTTGATGTATATGAAAGCACTACAGCACAAAAATCTGACTTATTTATTCAAGTTGAACCTGGTAAAGATATGGACATTATTAACAATCTTCCTAATCAGCCTTGGTTTAAAGACAAAAAAGTACTCAGCATTTATTCGCAAGGTATTACCCAATCAACCGATGCTACTGATAAGGTAAATGCCCTTATTAATGTACATATTGTTACGGGAAATATCAACAAACCTGGCTGTGGCGTGCTGTCTTTAACAGGGCAATGCAATGCTATGGGCGGTCGTGAAATCGGTATCAAAACAAGTGATTTAACAGCCACCGAGTTTTTTTCCAGCAATCAAATAAAGACATTGTGGGTGATGGCAACCAATCCTGCGCACAGTATGATTAATTACCGACAATTCAACACATTAATTGTGTCCGACTTTACCAAAACCCTCACTACTAAGGATGCAGATATTGTCTTGCCAGCGTGTTCTTGGTCAGAAAAAACAGGGCATATAAAAAACTCAGAACGCCGATATTTACAGCAAAATGCCTTTTTACCGCCCGCTGGAAAATCAAAACCTGATTGGAAGATTATTTGCCTAGTGGCAAAAGAATTAGGGCTTGATGGATTCGATTATCAATCGGCTGATGATATTTGGAAACAAATGAACATTGATGACTCTTGGCAGCCTAATATTCAAGTCAGGGAAGAATTGGTAGAGATTAAAACCCCACATCGAGTCGAGCACAATTCGGTTAATAATATCAGGCTTTTGACTCAGTGGCACTCGATGTCACGCACTGGTAAAAGCGAAACCTTGAACAAAATGACGCAACGCCCTGATAAGGTTGTCTCTATTCATCATATTAGCAATACTAATTTTTTTAAAAATAAAAAAGTGGAGTTGGATAAATACTCCAAACAACCTTGTTTTAAAGGTTAAAGGTCGTAACAGCTTAAGCATATTTAAAACTATGTTAAAGTATTATTGAGACCTTTGCATAAATATGAATAATCATCAAAAATCCACTTTTCACCCGCTTGGCAATTTTTTAAACCCAGCCTTAGCCCTGCTAGGACAAGGTTTAAGAAAATCACCAATCTGGAAAAAATTGA
>NZ_FXLV01000060.1 GCF_900180345.1 Bathymodiolus heckerae thiotrophic gill symbiont | reverse complement strand
TTTTACTAAAGGTTCACTATTTTTTTATAAAGAATCATTGGTTTATGTTGCAGTATGCAAAAGCTTGTAATTAAATAAGGTTTGGTTATTTTGAATTGGGTTTTTAAGGGTTGACTAAATAGTTGCAACAATTCTATAAAAGATTCGTATAATAAATTTATGAACAAAAATCTTACCTATTATTTTGCACAGCCACTCAATGATAAAAACTTTCATTGTATTTACCAATTATCTGCCACGCAACTTTATGGGGTGATTTTGCGTATCTTAAGACAAGAGCAATTAACTCAGGATTGTTTACAAGAGGTATTTGTGAAAATTTATCATAATTTTAAATGCTATGATTCAGAAAAAGCCAAACCACTGACTTGGATGATAACCATTGCACGCAACTATGCGATTGATTTTTATCGCAAAAAACAATTGCCAATTATCGATGATTTTGATTTAAATGTTATTGACGATGGGCAAATCCAACTATTAGAAAAACTGGAGCAATCTGAAAACAAAAAGCGCATTATTGCGTGCTTAAAAATACTAGACACTCATATTAAAGATGCCGTATTTATGCAATATTTCCACGGCAAAACCTACACACAAATTGCCAAAACTTTTAACAAATCAGAAAACACTATTAAAAGTTGGGTGAAACGCGCCCTACCCAAACTAAAAACCTGCTTGGAGGCTTTATGAAACATAAAGAACTGGCATTGTTAAATGCCATCTCCCCTTTAAGTAAAAAGGTAAAAAATCAAGTTTGGTGCAATATTGCTGATAACCTTGGGTTAGGGTTAAAGGGAAAAGTCAAAAAAATACTGCGACTTTGGCACACCTTGTTTTTATTGATTCCAATCATAATTTTTACTTCACTGGCACCCAACGCTAACACCATTTTGAGTGCTAGCGATACTGGCTGGGAGGTAACTTTAGAAAATCAGCAATTGTCTATCAAGGCAGTTAATCCAATGGTGGTTAATAAAGACGAAGTATGTGTGTTGTGGATTAAAAAAGGGGGTCAAATTTTTAAAGTTACTGAATTACCTAATAACGGGGTAAAAAACATAATTTTAGGTAAAATTATGCTGGCTAATTTCAAACATGCCATGGTAATAATTTCGGTTGAAAACAAAGCCCACATAATAATGCCGAAAAAAATAGAATACACAAAACGCCTATGAAACACCTAAAAGCACTTATTTTTCTTTTCCCCACATTAATTATGGCACATTCAGATCAGGATTTACAATCGGCTTATCAGCAAAAAAGTTCAGATTATCAGCCACGCACTAAACACCTTGACAATGGCAAAGCCAAATTTACCAATCATTTAATTTTAGCCAATTCCCCTTATTTATTACAACATGCACACAACCCTGTGAATTGGTATGGCTTTAATGACGAGGCTTTTGAATTGGCAAAACAACAAAATAAATTGATATTTTTGTCCATTGGTTATGCCACTTGCCATTGGTGCCATGTGATGGAGGAAGAGAGTTTTGAAGATTTAGCCGTTGCCGAAGTGTTGAACAAAAATTTTATTGCCATTAAGGTGGACAGAGAGGTGCTGCCAGATGTGGACAGTCATTTTATGGGTATTGCTCAATTACTAACAGGCAGTGGTGGATGGCCGTTAAATATGGTGCTAACGCCAGCAGGTGATGGTTTTTTTGCAGGCACTTATTTCCCTAAAAACACACTAATTACTAAACTTAAGCAACTACAAAATGTTTGGCAATATGAGCAAAATATCATTACAAAAACGGTTGAAAGCGTTAAAGTTGCACTACTTGAAGAAACCTCATCAGCCACAAAATTACCTCAAAATTTACAATCATTGGCTGTGCAAAATTTACTCAAAAACTTTGATGAATTTGATGGCGGTTTTGGCAATGCACCCAAATTTCCTCACGAAGCACAGCTGTTAATGTTGATTAATGAACAAATGCACCACCCTAACGATGATAAATTAAATGCCATCACTACAACACTTGACAATATGGCAAGTGGTGGGATTTACGATATCGTTGGTGGCGGGTTTCATCGATATGCCACCGATAATGCTTGGCTGTTCCCACATTTTGAAAAAATGCTCTACAATCAAGCGCAATTAGCCATGGTTTATAGCAAAGCCTACCAACTTACCCACAAGCCTCTTTATCAACGCATTGCCAAACAAACGCTAGATTATGTCATTCGTGAAATGCAAAATGGTGGGTTTTATAGTGCCACTGATGCAGATAGTAACGGCGAAGAAGGTTTGTTTTTTATTTGGAATATTCAAGAATTAAAGGCAATTTTAGGTGCTGATTTTGTCGAATTTCAACACTATTTTGAGTTATCAAACGCCACCGAATTTGAACAGAATTTTGTTATTCATCTTAAAGATATTAATAAAATTCAAGCAGTTGATTTTATAAAAATTGACACTTTATTAGCAAAGCTTTATCAAGTGCGACAGAATCGTAAAAAACCTTTGCTTGATAACAAAATCTTATTATCATGGAATGCATTATTATTAAAAGCATTTGTTGTTGCCAGCGAAATTGACGGTAAATATTTAAAAGTGGCACAAAATTTGGCTGATTTTTTACTGGATAATTTTTATCAAAAATATTTACAACGCGTTCAAATTGAGGGTCAAACTTCACAACGCGCAATTTTTGAAGATTATGCTTATTTTGCTGATGGGTTAATTGATTTGTATGATGCAACGGGTCATAAAAAATATTTAACAACAGCACAAAAGTTAACAGATGAAGCTATTTACAATTTTTGGGATAAGAAAAATTTTGGCTTCAAAATCAGCAACAATAAACGCATCAATAACAACAAAGAAATTTACGATGGTGCTATTTTTAATGCCAATGGCGTTGCTTATGGTGTGCTCAATAAATTATCCACTCGCACTCAAGATAAAAAATATCAGCAATTCGCTCAACAATTACTATTAAGTTTCAGCACAAAAATTCATAAAAATCCCAGTGCTTATGCCAGTATCGTCAAAAATTATAGCGACAAACAACAAGGGATTTCGGCAAACACCGTCTATGCGTATGATGGCAGAATTAAAATCCAATCTAGCCACAACCAAGTCATTCTTAATATTGAAAAAGGCTGGCACATTAATGCTAATAAGGTTTTACAAAAAAGTTTAATTGCCACTCAACTTGTTAGTGATAATATAAAAACAATTAACTACCCACAGGAAAAACGCATCAATTTGGGCTTTAGTAAAGAAAAATTAGCCATATACGATGAAGAAATTACACTTAATTTCTCCCTAAAAGACAAGAAATTTACCCTTGCCAAATTGACTTTACAGGCTTGTAGCGATAAAGTATGCTTACCGCCACAACAAATCAAAATATCAATTAACCCTTAACACTATCTTTGCACTTGCTTTTGACATTAATCGCCTCCTTGTCAAGGTTGAACCTTGACAACAAAAAACCCAGCTTAAGTGCTGGGTTTTTTTGTGTATCAGATCAGAGACAAGACTAAACGGTATACATTCCGCCATTAACGTGTAGTGTTTGTGCGGTAATATAGTTACTGCCATCCCCTGCTGCGGAAAATGATGCTATTGCTAAACTACTCACGCCACTTAAGCACTGGGTTAAAACCTTAACTTTTGACAATGGGCGTGAGTTTAGTTGGCATGAAAGCATTGCCAAATCGCTCGATTGTGAAACTTATTTTGCTAAGCCTTACTACAGTTGGGAGCGTGGCTTAAATGAGAACCATAATAGTTTATTAAGACAATTCTTCCCCAAGCAAATAGCTTTGGACAAGGCAAGTGAAAAAGAAGCGTTTAGAGTAACGGATTTAATGAACAGAAATGTTTGGGGTGGAAAACCCCATTTTAGGTCTTTGCGCAGTTAACTGGTAAAGACTATTTTTTTGAATGGAAGTGTTGCACTTATGGGTTGAATTCGCCGTTTTTATGTAAATTGATTGCTCTTATTGGTACTATTTTAAAATTTTTTAAAAAAAATACCAAGAGTCAGCCTTCTCGTAATTGTTGAGCAGCGAGCACCATATTGGCTAGTGCAGGGTTGACTTCATTCCACTGTCTGGTTTTTAAGCCACAATCGGGATTAACCCATAGCCTTTTGGCTGGAATGCGTTGGGCTGCTTTTTGCATGAGTTCAACCATAGAATCAACTGAGGGGATGTTTGGGGAGTGGATGTCATACACACCAGGTCCTATCTCATTAGGATAATCAAATTCATCGAATATATCTAATAATTCCATGTCCGAGCGAGAGGTTTCAATAGTGATGACATCGGCATCCATTTGTGCGATGGCTGCAATAATATCGTTAAATTCTGAATAGCACATATGGGTGTGGATTTGGGTTTCATCTCCCACACCGTTGGCACTGATTCGATAAGCTTTAATTGCCCAATTAAGATAGGTTTGCCACTGAGATTTTCGCAAGGGCAGGCCTTCTCTTAACGCTGCTTCATCAATTTGAATGAGTTTTATATTGGATTTTTCAAGGTCTAATACCTCGTCTCGAATGGCTAAAGACAGCTGCAAACAAGTGGACTCTCTTGATTGGTCGTCACGCACAAATGACCAGTTGAGCATGGTTACAGGACCAGTGAGCATCCCTTTCATCGGCTTATTAGTGAGTGATTGAGCATAGATTGTCCAATCTAATGTCATAGGTTTTGGGCGAGAAATATCACCAAAAATAATCGGTGGCTTGACGCAACGAGAGCCATAAGATTGCACCCAGCCAAATTGACTGAATGTGTAGCCACTGAGTTGTTGGCCAAAATATTCCACCATATCATTCCGCTCAGGTTCGCCGTGCACCAAGACATCTAGACCTAATTGTTCTTGTGCTTGTACGCAATGTTGGATTTCAAGACGCATCACTTGCGTGTATTTTTCTGCTGATAATTCTCCCAATTTATAATCGCGTCTGGCTTGTCTAATCTTTGGCGTTTGTGGAAACGAGCCAATGGTTGTGGTCGGATATAGTGGTAGGTTGAGTTTTTCACCTTGTAATTTCGCCCTACTTTGGTAATCAGACTGGCGATTACCCAAGGCATCATTTACCTGAGCAACACGCTCTTTAACGGCACTATTATGCACCAATGGTGAATATTTTCTAGCATTAATGCTATCAATATTACTCGCTATCTCTTTAGTAACACTAGCTCGGCCTTGATTAAGCGCTTGCGCTAATAGACTGAGTTCGTCTAATTTTTGCACTGCAAAAGCCAGCCACAATTTAATATCGCTGTCCAGTTCCTGCTCATTGTCTAAATCCACAGGCACATGCAATAGCGAACAAGATGGCGCTAACCACAGTCTATTCTGTAATTGCTGGTAGATAGGCTCAAGCCATAACAGAGTGGCACTGAGATCTGTTTTCCAAATATTACGACCATTTACCACGCCCAAGGACAGAACTTTACCCTCTGGTAAAGTATCAATCACCGCCTGAATCTCGTCTTTTGCATTAATCGCATCAAGATGCAATCCAGCAACACCCAAGCCACAGGCAAGCGTTAAATTATCCTGCAACGAGCCAAAATAACTGGCGACTAACAATTTAACTGGACTGTTTGCTAAGGCGGCATACATTTTTTTAAATACAAATTGCCACTCTTCCTCCAATTCTGTAACCAAAACAGGCTCATCAACTTGCACCCACTCTACGCCTAACATCGCCAATTCATCAAATAATTGTGCATACACTTGAATCAACGAATCTAGCAAATCCAGCTTATTGGTGTCGTCTTTTGACTTGCCTAGCCACAAATAAGTGACTGGACCAATAATGACGGGTTTAGCCTTTACGCCCTGTATTTTCGCCTCATTGATTTGTGCAATCAAATGTTGCGCTTGTAGGGAAAAACTTGTCTCTTGGCTAAATTCTGGCACGATGTAGTGATAATTAGTATCAAACCATTTAGTCATCTCGCCCGCTTGGATGCAAGTGCAATCAGATTCATTCGCAGAAGATCGACCACGCGCCACTCGAAAATAATTATCCAGCTCACTTCCTGATAAATTATCAGCGCGTTTTGGCACATTTCCCAATAAAAAACTCATATCCAAAACTTGGTCATAAAAAGAAAAATCGCCCACAGGCACCCAATCAAGTTGATTTTGATTATGCCAATGCTGCTGGCGTAGTGTGCTTGCAGTTTGTAATAATTCATCTGCAGAAATAGTATTAGACCAATATTTTTCTAATGCAAATTTTAATTGTCGATGCTTGCCGATGCGTGGAAAACCTAGATTATGTGTTGTTACCATGATAAAACTCTTTATTTGTGTAAAGTGGATTATTTTATAAGGGTAGTTATATGAAGTAAAATGATTATTTTTAACATAATTATGAGTTATATTCATATGATAACGCTGAAACATTTAAAGATTATGCAAGCATTGCATGAAAATAACACCTTGACGCGCGCCGCAAATGTGCTGCATTTGAGTCAATCCGCCTTATCCCATCAGATTCGCTATTTAGAGGAAAAACTGGGCACAGCACTTTGGCAGCGAGAAGGTAGGAATTTGCGCCTTACCAAGGCAGGAGAATTGTTGTTGCAAACAGCACAACAACTATTGCCTATTTTAGAACAAACCGAAAATACCCTGAAAGCCTACGCCCAAGGTCGTCAAGGTATTTTACGGATTGGAGTGGAATGCTATCCTTGCCATCAGTGGCTGACAAAAGTCCTGATGGTATTTTTGCAAATAATGCCCGATGTTGAAGTGGAAATTATCAATAAATTTCAATTTTCTGGACACGAAGGGCTACTCAATCATCATATTGATATTTTGATTACACCAGATGTAGAGAAAAAAGCAGACATTCATATTGAAACCCTTGGCCAATATAATCTCGTACTTTTGGTGGCTGATACACACCCGCTGACACCTAAGACGATTATCACCCCCAAAGACCTAGCGCAAGAAACACTACTGAGCTTCCCCGTGCCGTTGGAACGACTGGATATTTTGACACAATTCTTAAACCCAGCGCACATTTACCCCAAACAGATTAAAAAAATCCAATCCATTGAACTAATGCTACAAATGACCGCACTTGAACGAGGTGTGTGTGTATTGCCAGAATGGTTAGCAGATGAGTTTATTCAAACCATGGCGATTAAAAAAATCCAAATCAACACACAAGGGCTGAAACAAAAATTATTTGCGATTTTGCGCAAGCAGGACAAGGAAGTTGGCTACATTCAGCGTTTTATTAAGATTGGTAAGAAATTTAGCCAAAATGATTGATTCTACAATTGCAATAATAAAGCCATTTAGAAAATGACAAAATATCTATGAGACCTTTGCATAAATATGGATGATTAGCAGAATTCAATTTTTACCGACTTGGTATTTTTTTAAACTCTGTGCCCTGGCAAGGCTAAGGCTGGGTTTAAGTCTCTATCTGTTGCTTGGCGAATAAATTTAGTCGCTCGTTTAATACCATACAAACTGCCTTTATTTTATCGACAAGTGTAACTATCGTGAATAAATATTTTCTCAATACCAGCATAAATTGCCCGATAGATTAGATGATGCACAACCCTATCAATAAAGTTAGCAGCGAATATTTTGCACTTAACAGGCTTATTAACCATAAACACCACTAAAGGCTTAGGCTCATAAGTTCGATTGATTATCTACTCAGCCAGCACTATTAATTTAGGGTCATGACAACTTAAGCATATTTAAAATCATGTTAAAGTACCGTTATGAAAGTAAAAAACAAGTATGTAAATC
>NZ_FXLV01000059.1 GCF_900180345.1 Bathymodiolus heckerae thiotrophic gill symbiont | reverse complement strand
GACCTGATAACTTAATATCGTGTCCTGCTAGTGGATTTTCGGTGTACTTGCCAATGACGGTTTTATCGGTTAATGAGTAGTATTTATTAATATTGACTGTAAAGTTGGCTCTTTGGTATTCTAAACCCAGTGAAGCACGCTTGTGCCTAGATCTGGTTTCATAGTCAGTAAATAGATTAATGCCTGCAATAGATTGACCGCCTTCTAATAAATAACGCTGTCCAATACCTAAATTAATAGTGTCACGGCGCTTTCCATGATTCTCACCTGAGTTTAGTTGTGCTTGTATGAATGTAAGCTGGGTAGAGTCATCTGTTAGCTCAGTTAAAGGCTGAATGGTTTTAATGCTATAGGTTGGGTTTTTGGATTCTAGTTGGTGAATGGAGACTTCGGTTTTACCGTTGCCAAATTTGTTTAAAGACTTATTGACTTTGTCGTTAATCATACCTTCGGTTTTTCTGATGGCTTTGTTTTCTAAGCTATTGGTAATTTTGTTGCTTAGTTGATTGGTATTGTCTGAATCTGTAGAGCCTAGAGCATTACGCACAGTGCCACCGACTTCTTTTAATAGTGTGGTGGCTTGATTGTCTTTTCTGTAATGGCTTTGGGGTTGATTTTCGTTGTATTCGGTATTAAGGTCTAGGTAGGCTTGTTTATTAAACTGATTAACATCGCCAGCAGAGGTAACATTAAGGGATAGGGTTAAAGCGCTAAAGGCTAAGAAGTGCTTGAGTTTGTTTAGTACACTAAAGTGTTCTTTCGAAATATGGGTAATTAGGTTGATGGTATTGTTGTAAGTTGTACAGATATTTCTTATTAGTGCTTTCATTTTAATTCATCCTTAATCTTAATAAAAATTTTTTGTATTTTATAGTAATTGTTTGAGGCCTTTGCATAAATATAGATAATTAGCAGAATTTAATTTTTGTCAAATTGGTATTTTTTTTAAACTCTGCCCTAGCAAGGCTAAGGCTGGGTTTAAAAAAATTATCAAGTTGGTAAAAAGTGGATTTTTGGTGATTATTCATAATTTATGCAAAGGTCTCATTGTAAAAGTTGTCATTAAGATGAGAAATTATGAATTATGTAAAGGTCTCTATAATTTATAAGTATTTAGCGCTTCATTTTCATAAAAACCTGTTCAATTTTTTGCCCTAAAGCCAGCAAACTAAAACCTTGGATTTCTTCAATAAACTTTTGCCCCATAAAAAACACTTGCACCACGGGCAGGGAAAATACGCCGTGTTGGGCGCAGACTGCTTGTAACTGTTCGCAGTCAATATACACCATAACCAAATCTGGGAATTTGTCTGAAAATTTTGTCTCAATCTGTGGTTTGATGGTTTGGCATACGCCGCAATTTGTACTACCGAATAATATCAATACTGCTTCTTTTTCTATCTAGTTGCGTTTGGCTGTGAATGTTAATCATAGTTGATTTTTTAGTTGGCTAAAAAATACTTCAAAACTGGGGAGGTTTAATTGAGATTGTCTTTGTTTTTTGCCCCACATGGGTTCAGGAAAATAGCTGTCGGCTTCAAAGCGTGCCATGATATGCCAGTGAACTTGTGGCAATAAGTTTCCAAAAGAGGCGATATTAATCTTATCTGCATTGAAATAACTTAACATTAACTTTTCAGTAATGTCAATAATTCTAAAAATTTCACACTTTTCCTCTGCTGTGCATTCGCTAAATTCTTTGATTTTTCGTTTGGTAAAAACTTTAATCCAAGGGATTTCTCTGGACTCAACCTCCAGTGTGATTAACGCATTTTCATAAATCATATACGATCCAGTAGCATAGCATCACCATAAGAAAAAAACCGATAGCGCTCTTTGATGGCGTGTTGGTAAATTTCCATCATTCGTTCACGACCGATAAAGGCACTCACTAACATTAATAGCGAGGATTTTGGTAGGTGGAAGTTGGTAATTAAACCATCAACAATTTGAAATTGATAGCTGGGGTAGATAAAAATATCGGTTTCACTCTGTTGGGCGATAAGTTTGCCATTTTTAATACTGGACTCTAAAACACGCACAGTAGTTGTGCCAATGGCAATAATACGCCCACCATTGGCTTTGGTTTGGTTGATTTTATCAATCGTCGTTTGAGAGATGTCATAACATTCGCTGTGCATAATGTGGTCTGTGATATTGTCAGTTTTAACTGGCTGAAAAGTGCCAGCACCCACATGCAGAGTAACAAATGCCGAATTAATGCCTTGGTTTTGTAAAGAAGTCAGCAATTCATTGTCAAAATGTAGCCCCGCTGTGGGGGCGGCAACAGCGCCATCGCGCTGCGCGTAAACAGTCTGATAGCGGTCTAAATCTTGCTCATCGTCTGCCCTTTCAATATACGGTGGCAAGGGAATATGCCCAATATCTTCCAACAAAGCAAGCAATGAATTGGTGGCGAACTCAAGCGTATAAAATCCATCTTTTTTGTTTAAAATAGTCGCTGTTTCACCGTTTTCAAGTGTGATTTTGCTGTCAATTTGTGGTGCTCTGGAGGCACGAATCATCGCCAATACTTGGCTTTCATCTAGCAAACGCTCAATCATTATTTCCACCTTTCCACCGCTGTCTTTATGGCCAAACAAGCGTGCTGGAATGACCTTGGTATTGTTCATTACCAATAAATCACCTGATTGAAGGAAATCGGCTATATTATTAAATTTTGTATCTATAATTCTCGATTGTGCGACTAAAAGCCGTGAATCTGTTCTATTTTTTGGTGGTAATTGTGCAATCAGTGGCTTAGGCAAGTCAAAATCAAAGTCCTTTAATTGCATGGTTTTTCGTTAAATAGGCAAGGCTTACTGAATAACTCTAAAACTTGATAAGTGGCAGTAACAATAGCGCGTGGTGTGACGGTAGCACCTGTAAAGGCATCAAATATACCGCCGTCTTGCTTGACTTTCCAATTCTGCTTAGTTGGATTTGAGAGTGAAAGTCCTAAGAATTGTTTAATCCAATCTGATTTTTGGGTTTCGATTTTATCGCCCAAACCCGGTGTTTCTTTATGTGCAATCACCCGAACACCCAGCAGTTTTTTGTCAACACCAACGCCTGTTAACAGGCGAATACTGCCACTATATCCATTGGGGTAAGTGTGTTCAATTAGGTAAGCAAAAGTCTGATTGTTGTTCTTAGCAGGGTAGATAGTTAAAGTTTGCTCAATACCATGTAGCATGGTTTTTTTAAAGAATTTATCCTGCAAAATATTGTTATCATAACTCGTAACCAGCTCACCAAGACGCTGAATCAATAACTGCCGTTCATTGTATTTAATGCGTTCTTGGGTGGAGTCTTGCACCATGGAAACAAAAAATATACTAATGGCAGTAAAGGTAAAAAGCAAAATACCTGCTTTGAATATTGGCTGTAACTTCATTTTCCAAATACCTTAGGCTGTGTGTAATAATCAATCAACGGTACGGTAATATTCATCAGCAGGACGGCAAAGGCGATGCCGTCTGGATAATTACCAAAGGTGCGAATAATGACAATAAGCATACCCAGCAGAAAACCATAAATCAATCGCCCTTTTGGCGTGGTGCTAGCGGTAACTGGGTCAGTGGCAATAAAAAATGCCCCTAACATTGTGCCGCCGAGCATAAGATGATTTTGAGCAGGTAAATAATGTTCGCTATCACCAAATGACAATAAAAAAGCAGTGATAACAATGCCTGAGAGAAAGGCGGCAGGAATTTGCCAAAAAATAACTCGGCGTGCAAGTAAATACAGGCCACCCAGCAAAAATCCCATATTAACCCACGCCTGTGCAGTTGAATGTAGTGTTAATTCACTGATTACCCCGCCTAAAGACAGTTGAGTTTTAACCTCGTCTAATCGTGTTGCACCGCTCAGTGCATCAGCGGGGCTAAGATTAAAAACCACATCCAATGCTTGAGCAAAGCTAATAAAATCACCTGCCCAAGTGGTCATTTGCAATGGATAAGAAATCAGCAAAAAAGCATAGCCTAACATGGCTGGATTAAAGGGATTATTACCTAAACCGCCATACAATTGCTTGCCAAAAATAATAGCAAAACTCACACCAACTACTGCCACCCACCACGGCGCAATACTGGGTATTGAGATGGCTAACAAAACAGCTGTTAAAACAGCCGAACCATCTCCAATTGCTGATGTAATCGGCATTTTTCTTATTTTTAAAAACACCGACTCTACTGTAATTGCCGTTATCACCGCTAAGACAATTTGTAAAACAATACCCCAGCCAAAGAAAATGTAAGCCGCACCAATACCTAGTGCTAACGCATAAATCGCTTGACGCATCATTTGTGAAGTTGAATCAAATTTTGTTGCCATTCTTCTCCTGTTTAACTCTTGCCATTGCTTGTGCTATTTTACTTTTTTGTGTCTTATCGTTTGCCATTTTTTGTTTGAGCTCTTCTTTCTTTCTCGCCATCATTTTAGTGCGTTCTGTTTTGTTACGCTCTAGTCGATATTCTCTAAACTCAAACCGTTCTCTAGCAATATCCACTTTTTGCTGTCCTTGTGTTTTTTGTCGATGCAACGCCTTGGCAAAAGAAAAATATTGCGTTAATGGGATATGGCTAGGGCAAACCACATCACAACAGCGACATTCAATACAACTGTCTAAATTATAGTCCATTGCCTTATCTGTATTCTCGCTCTTAGCATACCAATAAAGTTGCTGCGGCAATAAGCCTACTGGACATACTTGATTACACTGTCCACAGCGGATGCACTCTTGAATATTGACTTTGGCTTTGGTATGATTGATAAAAATACAGTTACTGACCTTGCAAATAGGCACCTCTAGCGTTTTTACATCAATCCCCATCATTATACCACCCATACGATTATTGTGTGGATGACTATCAGGTCGTGCTAATGCCACGATATGTGCAAATGATGCGCCTAAACGCACCTCAAAATTATTCGGCTGAGCAACGCCATCTCCTGTTACTGTTACAATTCTGGAAATGAGTGGTTTACCCTTAATTACAGCGTCAGAAATTGCCTTAGTGGTTGCTATATTTTGGCAAATAATACCCTCATCAACAGCGAACTTATTTGCAGGAATTTCAACATCAAGCAGGGATCTGATGAGTAACTTTTCTGCGCCAGAGGTATATTTAGTTGGAATTTGAACGATATTAATTTTATCATTATGAGTTAATGTCAATAATGATTGATAGGCTTTTTGCTTGTCGTCTTCAATGGCAATAATTGCCTGATTTGCACCACTAATATACAGCAAAATCTCCACACCACGAATAACTTCACATGCATAATGTCGCATCAAAGCATCATCGCACATAATGCCTGGTTCGCATTCAGTGGCGTTAATAATTAAAGTGTGACAAGGTTTGATTGTATTGAATTTAGCATGCGTAGGAAAACCTGCGCCACCCAAACCAACAATGCCAGATTGTTGTATATAATCAACCAAAGTCTGAGGTAATTCGTGCAAAAAATCAGCATAACCTTTGTGCTCAACCCACTCATCCTTGCCATCAGATTTAATAGTAATACATTTGGATTTAAGCCTCGATTGATGCGGAATGGTTTGTGCGTCAATTGCCACCACTGTGCCAGAAATTGACGCATGAATCGACACACAAAATGCATCTTGAGCCTGCGCAATAACCTGCCCTGTTAGCACTTTATCGCCCACTTTAACACACGGAATTACCTCATCGCCCATGCGTTGTTGCAAAGGTAACACCACCTTATCAGGCAACGGCGCTTGGATAATCTCAACATTATCTACAGGGCATGGATTAGCAATCACAATGCCACCTAACTGAGACGCCGGGCTTCTCAATTTTTTAAACATGTGTTACCTTTGGAATGTAGGTTCTCGGCGTTGGTTGGATTTCTTTAATATGAATACAATCCACTGGACATACTGGAATACACAAATCACAGCCCGTGCATTCATCCTCGATAACACTCGTCATTACCTTAGAAGCACCGACAAATGCATCCACTGGGCAGGCTTGAATACACAAAGTGCAGCCAATACACACAGCCTCATCTACAATCACTACATGCTCAATTTTGGTCTCTCCATGCTCTTCATTGAGTGGTAATGTTTCAACGCCGAGCAATTCTGCCAACGCATCAGCGCCCTCTTGCCCGCCGGGAGGGCATTGGTTAATCTGCGCCTCGCCATTGGCAATTGCTTGTGCATAAGGGCGACAACCAGGGAAATCACACTGCCCACACTGCGTTTGTGGCAAGATGGCATCAATTTGATCCACCAAAGGATTGCCCGTAACCTTAAATTTAATCGCCGCATAGCCCAAAATCAAACCTAAGACCAAGGCTAATGAAGAAAAAATAACAATAGAATCAAACATTTATGCTAATCCAATAAAGCCCATAAACGCCATCGACATCAGTCCAGCGGTGATGAGCGCAATCGGCACGCCTTGAAAAACCATCGGCACATCTGCCCCATCAATACGCTCACGAATAGTTGAAAACAACACCAACACAAAGGAAAAACCAACTGCTGCTCCAAAACCATACACAGCCGATGCCAAAAACCCATTATCTTGATTAACATTTAAAAGTGCCACGCCAAGCACCGCACAATTCGTGGTAATCAGTGGCAAAAACACGCCCAAAGACTGATGTAAAACAGGGGAGGTTTTGTTCACCACTAACTCTGTAAAACCTACTACGCTCGCAATAGTTACAATAAAAGCAATGGTGCGCAGATATTCCAGCTCAAAGGGAATTAGGATATAAGTATTAATTAAATAACTGGAAACACTTGCCAAAGTCAGCACAAAAGTCGTGGCAAAACCCATCCCAATTGCGCTATCGAGATTTTTAGAAACCCCCATAAAGGGACACAACCCCAAAAACTTTACCAGCACAAAGTTATTGACCAAAATAGTGCTAACCAAAATTAAGACATATTCATTCAATACCATCTCCCAATGCTAATAATTGATTAATTAAATTCATAAACGCCATTATACAATAACCTTCAAAAGCCCAAATACGCTTACCAATAGTAATGCGCTACCAACCCAACGCCTAAATAAATCATCATTTTCTATGATTTTTTGATGTAATTTCAGCCCAATTATATGCCCAATCGCCGCCACAGGAACCAAACTCAATGACAGCTGCCAATCAATCTCTACCTCCATTGCCACAAAAGTCAGCATCTTAATACTTACCAAAGTAAACCACAGCACAAACAACGAATTACGCAAATATTCTTTTGCTACATAGCGCATAAACACTGCCACTATTAGTGGCGCACCCGTGAGCGAAGTACCTGCCACATAGCCACCAAAAATCAATAATAATTTATCTACCCAAGGGCGATGCGAGGTGATTTTTTGGTTAAAAATCCAAATAATCGCGTAAAAAATCGTAATCGAATACACAAACACAACCATCACCGTATCAGGCAATGCAATCAACCCAAACACGCCCACCAAAGTCGGCGGGATAATCCATATAAATGTAGATTTAAGATAAGCCCAATCCACCTTTTTAATTGACTTTAATAAAATCAATGATGAAAAAAACAACAAATGAAGCCCAATCACAGGTAGCCAATAAACAGGCGACGCGCCCACCAGTAACATCAACGGTAAGCCTAACGCTGCCCCGCCAAATCCAAGCCCCGTGCGCACAAACCCCGCCCACATGAAAATCAAGCTCACTAAAATCAACTCAGTTGTTGAAAAATCCATTATTTATTACGCCTTTATAAAGAAACTTTCATTCTTTTAACGAACGAGGTTAATATTGAGTAAAAATAGAATTTTATCTTGAATTTACTTAATAGAAAAAAGAAAAATACATTGTTTTTACACATTCCACAAGATAACACTTCCTTATAGAGACCTTTGCATAAATAGGGATGATTAGCAAAATTCAATTTTTGCCAGATTGGTGATTTTATTAAACCTTGTCCTAGCAGGGCTAAGGCTGGGTTTAAAAAATCGCCAAGCGGGTGAAAAGTGGATTTTTGATGATTATTCATATTTATGCAAAGGTCTCTTATAGAATAATCTATGTTAAT
>NZ_FXLV01000058.1 GCF_900180345.1 Bathymodiolus heckerae thiotrophic gill symbiont | reverse complement strand
TGCAAAATCGCCAAAATTTGAATAACATTTCCAAAAAATCAAAGACGCAAATTTTGAGATTACGCTTTTTAGATCAAGCTCATAATTTTGTAACCTTTGGTAGGGAAAACGATAAATCAATTTTTTGGGCGGATATATATAATGGCAATCAAGGCTTTGTGGTTTATGGGCATCAAAAATTTAATGAGGTAAAAATCACTCAATATGCTCTTGGTGTAGATACGGGCTGTGTGTATGGTGGAAAATTAAGTGCGGCAATTTTTCAAGATATGGGTAGTGAAAAATTTTCTATTGAAAGTGTTAACGCGGATGTGCGGTAAAATGTCAATTTTTATCAAGATAAAAAACTATGTTATTATTAAGTGAAGTGATGATTGCCCATACTGATTTAGAGTCGTTTGAGGATTTGGTGCCAATTGTTAAGAATATTGCTCAGTCGGGCAGTGAGCGGTTTTTTCAGATGGATGTAAAGCCTGATTATGGCGATACGCCTGAGAATTGGGAAGATCGTTTGGAAGCGGCTTTTTATTAGGGGGTAACAGATGGGTTTTAAATATTTAAATAAAGAGCAAGATATTTTTGATGGGGATGATGGCGAGGATGTTTATGCGAATGAGGAGCAATTGCAAGCTCGTTTGGCGTATTTTGAGGCGCAATTAGCGGGTTTGAGTGAAAATTCGCCTGTTGAGGAGCGCATCAAAAACTTGTTAGAGATTGGGCGTATTCAAGTTGAGCGTTACAAGGGTGCAGATGCGTGGGAAAAGGCTTTTACTGCGTTTACGCTTGCGCAAGAGGATGAGTTGTGGGAGTTGGCAGTTGAGGCTTGCGATGTGATGTTTTTGTCAGAAGGCCCAGATGCATTGGTGGCATTGGGGCATGCGTTGTGGTTGGGGATAACTTTTCCGATTGACCCTGAAATTACGGTGGCAATGTTGCAACACTTGGTGGAAGAATCTCCTGAAGAGGCAGACACACGAGCGGTGGCAGCAACGGTGGCGTATTATATTACTTCGATGCGCTGTGGAGAGGACGATGATTTGACCTTTTTTACCTCGCAAATGCTGGCCAGTGTGGCAGATAAACACTCTCATGTAACGGATCAATCAACTTTTGACCTATGGCGTAGAACTTTAGAATTAGACAAGCCAGAGGTATTTTTAAAGAAATTATCGGGTGCAATTGACCAATTAGTGGATGGCAAATGGTGGGTTGAGCGTGATAAAATCAGAGCAAAACTAGACAACGAGACGACACATTAAATGAAAATTAAGGTTTGTGGGTTTACTAATGCTGACAATGCACGAGAAGCCTCGTTTCTCGGCATAGATGCGGTTGGTCTAGTATTTTATGACAAATCTCCACGATATGTGGAAGTTGAGCGTGCTTTAGAAATTGTCCAAGCATTGCCACCGTTTATTAATCGTGTGGGCTTGTTTGTGAATGCAAATGCTGATTTTATTGATGAAGTTCTATGCGAAGTGCCATTGGATACTTTGCAATTTCATGGCGATGAGTCAGCGCACGAATGCGCCCAATATGCCATGCCGTTTATTAAGGCTTTGCGTATAAATGTCGATACCAATATTGCTAAAATGGCAGATGAGTATCATCAGGCTAGCGGCTTATTGTTAGACGCATTTAATCAGGATGCTTACGGCGGCACAGGCGAACAGTTTGATTGGTATTTAGCCAAGGTTGATATTGATTTTCCGATTATTTTGGCAGGCGGGCTTAATTCAAATACGGTGAGTGATGCTATTAGACAGGTAAATCCTTATGCGGTTGATGTGTCTAGTGGTGTTGAAAGTGAAAAAGGTATTAAAGATGTTGATAAAATTAAACAATTTATCCAAAAAGCAAACCTATGAATAATTACAATTTACCAGATGATAAGGGGTATTTTGAGCAATATGGCGGTGTTTTCATTGCAGAAACACTAATGACTGCAGTTACTGAACTCAAAGATGCTTATGCTAAATATAAAAACGATAAAGGCTTTGTTTATGAGTTTGAGCAGGATTTAAAGCATTATGTAGGTCGTGAAACGCCGCTTTATCATGCGCAGAATTTGAGCCAAAAATTAGGTGGTGCGCAGATTTATCTCAAACGAGAAGACCTCAATCACACAGGTGCACACAAGATAAACAATACCATTGGTCAGGCACTTTTGGCAAAACGCATGGGCAAAACCCGTATTATTGCCGAGACAGGTGCTGGACAGCACGGTGTGGCAACGGCAACGGTTGCAGCTCGTTTGGGGTTAGAATGCGTGGTTTATATGGGCGAGGTGGATGTGGCTCGTCAAGCACTGAATGTGTATCGGATGAAATTATTGGGCGCTACGGTTGTTCCTGTTACCTCAGGCTCAAAAACCCTAAAAGACTCACTTAATGAGGCGATGCGTGATTGGGTAACCAATATTGATGATACTTTTTATATTATTGGCACAGTTGCAGGGCCACACCCTTACCCAATGATGGTGCGAGATTTTCAAAGTGTGATTGGCAAAGAGGCAAAAAATCAATTCGCCGAACAAGTTGGTGGCTTGCCCAATGCTTTGGTGGCTTGCGTGGGCGGTGGCTCAAATGCGATTGGCTTGTTTCATACATTTATTGACGATGTCTCAGTTGAAATTTACGGCGTTGAAGCGGCAGGATACGGCATAGAAAAAGGCCCAACTGCACACGCCGCCCCGCTTTGTGCAGGCAGTGTGGGTGTTTTGCACGGCAATCGCACTTATTTAATGGAAGACGAAAATGGACAAATTATTGAAGGTCATTCTATCTCAGCAGGGCTTGATTATCCAGGTGTTGGTCCCGAACATGCCTATTTAAAAGATTCAGGTCGTGCAAAATACACAGCCATTACCGATAAAGAAGCGCTTGCAGCGTTCCATACTTTAACTAGAACTGAGGGTATTTTGCCAGCACTGGAGTCTTCTCACGCCGTGGCTTATGGCATAAAACTTGCAAAAGAACTGGGTAAAGGTAAAAATATTATTATCAACCTATCAGGTCGCGGCGATAAGGATATTCACACTATTGCTCAAATTGAAGGTATTGAGTTTTAATTTAATTAGAGACCTTTGCATAAATATGAATAATCATCAAAAATCCACTTTTCACCTGCTTGGCGATTTTTTAAACCCAGCCTTAGCCCTGCTAGGACAAGGTTTAAGAAAATCACCAATCTGGCAAAAATTGAATTTTGCTAATCATCCCTATTTATGCAAAGGTCTCAATTAGAGAAAAGTGTTTTCTTTTAAATGATATTTTATTAAAATAGAGTCAAGTATTTGACCTTATTTTATACTTATGTATAATTAGAGTTAAATACTTGACCTTATTTTATTATGCACAAACTAAACACGGTTTCCAAAGAAGAAGTAGAAAATCGCTTATCTTTTGATAATCCTTGGTGGGAAAGCAACTCTGTCAGTAAACGATATCAGGAGTTTCCTCGGCGCCATTATTTTTTGCCATTTTATAAATTAACCCAACAATCTGTTAATAGGGCAATTGTATTAATGGGCCCAAGACGAGTGGGTAAAACCGTTATGGCATTTCAAGCCATAGATGCCCTGTTAAAAAAGGGCGTTAGCCAATACAATATTTTATATGTATCTTTAGAAACACCGTTATATATTGGGCTATCGTTAGAAAAAATAGTCAATATGTTTCAAGATATACATCAACATGGTCGTGAGGCAGAGCTGTGTATTATTTTTGACGAAATTCAATATTTGCCTAAATGGGAAGTGCATTTAAAGTCCTTGGTGGATTCTTATCCTGCTTATCAATTTATTGCCACAGGGTCTGCAGCAGCAGCGTTAAAACTTAAAAGTGAGGAATCGGGTGCGGGACGATTTACAGATTTCTTATTGCCACCTTTAACTTTTGCAGAGTACCTGTCCTTTATCGGAAAAGAGAGCGCCTTAATTGAGAAAAGAAATGACACCCTTGTTACTGCAAATATTGAAGCGTTAAATATTGAATTTATAAATTATTTAAATTATGGCGGTTATCCAGAGGCAGTATTATCAGCCGATGTGCAAGAAGATAGTGGCAGATATATTAAGAGCGATATTATTGATAAGGTGTTGCTAAGAGACTTGCCAAGTCTTTACGGCATTAGAGATGTGCAAGAATTAAATAAATTATTCACTGTTATTGCCTACAATACCAGCAATGAAATTAGCTTAGAATCCCTGTCCCAATCATCTGGCGTTTCTAAAAACACTCTAAAGAAGTATCTTGAGTATTTAGAGGCAGCATTTTTAATCAAAATCGTTCATCGTGTTGATATAAATACTAAGAAACTTCAGCGCGTTACTAGGTTTAAGGTGTATTTAACCAATCCCTCGATGCGGGCAGCATTATTTGGCACTATTAAAGATGGTGACAAGACGATGGGTGGATTGGTTGAGACAGCAATATTTAGTCAATGGTTTCACCACAATTATGCTGATTTACATTATGCTCGCTGGAGTGATGGCGAAGTTGATATTGTTAATACAAAGCATAATTGGTGTGTAGAAATTAAGTGGTCTGATTTGGTTGCTAAAGATGCTAGAAAGCTCAAAAGTTTTATTAAATACATTCAGCAAAATGAAACTTTAAAAAATGTAGTTACTACTAAAACAATTCATCAAGAGCGTGTCATTAACGATGTGTTGATTGAATTTATACCTAGTGCTTTATACGCTTATATGTTGGGAAAAAATTATTTTGAAAGTGTACAAACTACGGAACAAGGCAATTTATTTTGAACGAGTTTATTTTTACTGGTTTTTTAATTTAGTTTTTTTACTTAACCACCAGAATAATACCAATAGTTGAAATAGTAGCAACGGAACAGTGGAAAGTAAAACGACCTCCCAGCCAAAATTAAACACAAACCAGCCTGCGGATAGCGAAGCTATAGCCTGCATACCAAAAATCAAAAAGTCGTTGATGGATTGTACTTTAAACCTTTCAAGGTCGTGATAAGCGCGTGGTAACAAGCTAGTACCGCCAATAAATAGAAAATTCCAACCAAGCCCTAACAGGATTAATGCTATCCAATAGTTATGCAAACTATGGCTATAGCCAACGATGATACAGGCTAAATATAGCACAATGCCGATTATCATCATTTTACTAAGTCCAAATAATTTGACAATCATTGGGGCGAACAAAGAAGGCAAAAACATCGCAATCACATGGGATTGAATCACAAATTTGGTTTGTACCAATGAAAAGCCATCAATAATATGCATACTCATTGGCGTGGCAGTCATGATGTAGCTCATAATCACATAACCCACTGCAGCGCTGGATAAGGCAATAATAAAGACGGGCTGTTTGATAATAATTTTTAAACTTCTGCCTGATTGCGTTTGCTTGGCTGTGGGTGTGTGGTTTGGCTGATAAAACCACAATAGAAAAAATGCAAGCACAAAGCAAATGCTAAGTAACAAAAACGAACCAACAAAGGCGGTATCAAACCAGTTTTTTCCTAGTGTTGCTAGTTCTGGCCCTAAAAAAGCAGAAATTAAACCACCAATCAATACAGCCGAAGTTGCTGTTGCACTGAGGCTTTTATCAACACTTTCAATAGCAGCAAATCTAAATTGATTCATGGTCGCTGTGGTGGCACCAAACAAGAAGGTAGCCAGGCAAAATAAATAAAACGATTTTATTTCTAAGGCAGTGATAGCAAGCGCAATGACGGCAATTGTATAAATGCAAATCCCCAAAAAAATGCGTCTTCTACCAATTTTAGACATAATGTAGACAACAGGAATAATGCTGGCAGCAGTGCCTGTTACGATCATTGCTACTGGCAAAGTTGATAAACTGGCGTATGGTGCTAGAGATTGTCCAATAATACCACCAAGGAAAATAACAAAAACGCCTAGAGACATAAATAACGACAAACTAATTGTCAGTAACCAGATATTACGGGGTAGTGAGTGCATTTATTTTTTCGCTGGTTTGTGCCAATTTTTTAGATTGGTTTGCTTGGTACGGCTTAAGCTAAGTTGGCTTTCTACTACATTTTTAGTGATGGTTGAGCCTGCACCGATGGTGGCATTTTTACCAATTTTGATGGGTGCAATGAGTTGAGAATCAGAGCCAATAAATGCACCATCTTCAATAATGGTTTGGTGTTTATTGACACCGTCATAGTTGCAAGTAATCACACCAGCGCCGATATTGACATTGTTACCCATGATGGTGTCGCCCACATAACTTAGGTGTGAGACTTTTGAGCCTTTGCCGATAATAGATTTTTTTACTTCAACAAAGTTGCCAATTTTGGTGTTTTTGCCAATTTTGGTCTCTGGACGAATGCGTGCAAACGGGCCGATGGATGCGCCCTCGCCAATTGTGGCATCTTCAATCACAGAATTTGGCAAGATAACTACATTATTACCAATTTTAGCGTTTTTTATTATACAATTCGGTGCAATTGTTGTGTTATTCCCAAGTGAAACATTGCCCTCAATTAGCACATTAATATCAATTTCGCAGTCTTGTCCAAAACTTAAACGACCACGACAATCAAAGCGAGCAGGGTCTTTTAATGTTAAGCCTTGTTGCATAAATTGATTGGCTTGGTTTTGCTGAAAAGTTCGTTCTAATTCTGCTAATTGTGCCTTATCATTCACCCCTGCCACCTCAAATTCGTTCTCTGTAATAACGGATGCGACGGTTTTTCCATCCTTCACTGCCATTGCAATAATATCGGTTAGATAAAACTCGCTCTGAGCGTTATTTGAGTCTAAAGCGCTCAGATAGGTTTTTAGTAATCCGCTATCAACTGCCATAATGCCCGTGTTTACTTCACAACAGGCAAGTTGCTCTTGGGTGGCATCTTTTTGCTCAACAATGGCTTGGATTTTCTTATTTTGACGAATAATACGCCCATAGCCTGTTGGGTTTTTAAGCACCACCGAGAGTAGCGCTATGCCACTTTTTTGCGCTTGAGTAATTAAACTTTTTAAGGTCAATTGCTCGATAAGCGGCACATCGCCATACAGCACCAAAGAAATTGAATCGTCATTAATGTGCGGCATCGTTTGCACAACAGCATGCCCAGTGCCCAGTTGCTCGGTCTGTTCTACCCAGTTGATTGAATCGTCACCCGTAAAAGCTTGGCGCACTTGCTTGCCACCGAACCCCACCACCACGAACACTTCCGAACATAATTGCTGTGCTTGCATCAGTACATGACCGAGTAAAGTTTTATTGGACAGGGTTTGTAAAACCTTTGGTTTGGTAGAATTCATACGCGAGCCTTTGCCAGCGGCAAGAATAATAGTGTTTATATGTTTCATAAGTGTATAACAAGTCAGTGTCCTAAATTGCATTTTAATTAAAATTACACGCAGGAATAGTATATAATTCCCCCCTTTTGAAAATTTACATAAATTTATAGATATGAAAACAGACATCCATCCTAATTACGACGCTGTAAAGGTAGTTTGCTCATGTGGTAACACTTTTGAGTCTCGTTCAACGATTGGCAAAGAAGAATTGCACTTAGATGTATGCTCTAGTTGTCACCCTTTTTACACAGGTAAGCAAAAAATCATGGATAGTGCTGGCCGTGTTGAGAAGTTCAAATCACGTTATGGTGCATTCAAGAGATAAGCCTAATAGATTGACAAAAAAGCCACATTTATGTGGCTTTTTTATGCCCGATTGAATGAGATTTTTGACCAAATATCGTTATAATTATGGCATTCATTTTTTATACACAGCCCCATGTCATTTGATTACATAAACGCCCTACTAAAGAAGCCAACAACTCGTACACCAATTTGGGTCATGCGCCAAGCAGGTCGCTATTTGCCGGAGTATCGTGCAACTCGACAACAAGCTGGAGACTTCATGAGTTTGTGTAAAAATTCAGAGTTGGCATGTGAGGTAACCATGCAGCCAATGGATCGATTTGATTTGGACGCGGCTATTTTATTTTCAGACATATTAACCATTCCTGATGCAATGGGCTTAGGTTTGTATTTCAGCGAAGGCGAGGGCCCGAAATTTAAGCGCCCACTTAAAACACTGGCAGATATTGA
>NZ_FXLV01000057.1 GCF_900180345.1 Bathymodiolus heckerae thiotrophic gill symbiont | reverse complement strand
TGCGAATGAATGTTGAGTTGTTTGTTTCCAAGACATTGTTATTTTTTTGATTGATTTTAGATGGTTGTTATTTTACTGGATTGGTGTGGTTTTGGTTGATTTATGCAAAGGTCTCAATGTATAATTTTAATGTGTAAAAACAAAAAAAGGCGTTGTGCATAGAGTAAATATTTATTTTGAACAGGATTTATTTCAACAAATAAAGCAAATGTCGGCACAAAATAATTAAAGTATGTCTGCTTATATTCGGGATGTTTTGCGTTCGGAAATTGGGCGTAGAAAACAACGGTCGCTATTGATGTATTTGGTGTTTTGGGCATATGGGGAGATTATAATATTAGTCAAAAAAAAACTTTGCGTGATAAGGGGTGGGGTTAAATGATTTACTTGGATGCTAATGTTTTGATTGAAATTACTAAGAATTTCCATTATTTACCGAGGCTTGCGTTATTATGAGAAAAATTCAAAGTTTTGTGCGTCGTTCGGGTCGGTTGACGCTGGGGCAAAAAATGGGACTGACGGATTTTTGGAAAGATTACGGGGTGGATTTGCCAAAAGGTAAAATTGATTTAGATGCTTTGTTTATTAAACGGCAAGAGGTTGTTTTAGAGGTGGGATTTGGTAATGGGGATAGTTTGCTAAAGATGGCGATTAACATGCCTGATAAAAACTTTTTGGGGATTGAAGTGTATGAGGCGGGCATTGGCAGGCTGATTAATGAGGCGCACAAATGCCAATTAGGCAATCTTAAAATCATTCAAGCGGATGCAGTTGAGGTTTTGACACACCATATAGAAAATGACAGTTTAGTTGGTTTTCAGCTGTTTTTTCCTGACCCATGGCATAAGAAAAAGCACCATAAACGTCGCATCATTAATACGGATTTTTTGGGTATCTTATCGCAAAAAGTTAGACAAGGCGGGCGTATTCACATGGCGACTGATTGGGAGCATTATGCCACTCAGATGCTGGATACCTTAGAAAATCATCCGCACTTTAAAAACACACAAAACACCCCTACATATTCACCAAGACCCCAATATCGACCTATCACTAAGTTTGAACGACGAGGCGAACGATTGGGACACGGAGTTTGGGATTTAATTTTTACTAACGAGAAACGATTATGATTTTTCCTTTATTTGTTGCTATAACGCTACTTGAAATTTATGTGCTTGCCTCAGTAGGCGATGCGATTGGTGGGCTTTCAACGGTTTTACTGGTGATTGTAACGGCATTTATAGGGTCTTTTTTGCTAAAACAACAAGGCTGGTCAACCATGGCTAAGGTGCAAAATGCCATGGCTAACGGTCAAACGCCTGCTTTTGAGATGTTAGAAGGTGTGGTAATTTTAGTCTCAGGTGTATTATTATTAACGCCTGGATTTATTACTGATAGTATTGGACTATTGGGACTGATGCCTTTTTCTAGGAGGTATTTTATACATAAAATTTTGGCAAAAAATGCTGAGAAAATATTTACCAAAAAAAGCTCAGTTTTTATTCACACAGCGCCCAATAAAGGCAAAAAACCAACTAAAGACAGCACCATTGAAGGCGAGTTTTGGGAGGATTAAAAACTTTAGAGCAATGGCTGGCTTGGCAGGAAAATCTGCATTTTCAGGAGATTGATTTAGGCTTAGAACGCATCCACAAAGTATATCAAAACCTGTTTCCAACTGGTGTTAATTTTAAAGTCATCACCGTGGCTGGTACAAACGGCAAAGGCTCAACCATTGCTTTTATTGACAGCATTTATCAGCAGGCAAATATCAAAGTGGCACAATTTACCTCGCCACATATTTTGCACTATAATGAGCGATTTTGTATTAACGGCGTGCAAGCCAACGATGTTCAAATTTGCACAGCATTTGAGCAAATAGAGCAAGCCAGAGGCAACACTTCCTTAACTTATTTTGAATTTTCAACACTGGCGGCATTGATTATTTTTACCAACGAAAAAGTAGCGGTTGCCGTGCTGGAAATTGGGCTAGGCGGTCGGCTTGATTCGGTCAATGTGGTTGATAGCGATGTGGGGGTTATTACTAATATTGACATTGACCATGTTAATTATTTAGGCGCTACTCGTAAGCTGATTGGGCAGGAAAAAGCGGGTATTATGCGTGGTAATATTCCGTGCGTGTGTGCTGATTTAAATCCACCGAACAGCATTATTCAATACGCTGAGAAAATTGGTGCATTATTAACCTTCATTAACACGCCTTATTCTGGTGCAATTAGCCTGCAAGGCGAGCATCAAAAGACCAATGCTGCGCTCGCTATTGCAGCAATCAATCAATTACAGTCCGTATTTACGGTTAAGCAAAATCAACTGGCTAGAGGTATTGAAAATGCCAAATTATCTGCTCGTTTTCAGACCAAAATCGTCAATGGAAAAACCCTTGTGCTGGATGTCGCCCATAACCCCGCAGCCGTGCAAGTTTTGACGGACACGCTCAATATAGACAAACAACCCACTATTGCCATTTTTTCTGCACTGAATGACAAAAATATTGAAGCAATGATTAGCACCATTGCACCCTTGATTGACGAATGGCTACTGGTTCCGCTCAAAGTTAACCGTGCTATTACGATGCAAGATTTGAGCGAAAAATTTAGTTTGTCAAGTAAAATTAAGGTTTACAAAAATATATCGTCTGCAATCCATCAAGCGCTGAATGCCAAACAAGCCCAACGCATCGTCATTTTTGGCTCTTTTCATATTGTCGGCGATACACTCAAAGTACTTGAATAATTCTTGTAAAATTAACTTTTAAATGATTAAAAGTAGTTAAAGAGAGACCTTTGTATAATTATGAATGAAATTTTTTCAAGTATTTGGCAAACAATTGCTCTATTAGTTTGGTCTGATTGGTTAACACTGGCAATCTTGCTTGTTTTTCTTGTGCTTGGTTTTAAGCGAGAATTGATCAACGAGCTGATTAATTTGGCTTTTTTAATGCTCGCTATTTTTGTGGCTTGGTTGCTCTATGAGCAGCTCCCTAACATCGAAATTATTAACTGGCTAACGCCCTCTCGTCAATCACATCTTGCTATTGCATTTGGTGCGATTTTTATTGGCATTATCGCCATCAAAAGGGCACTGTATAAACTCATAGCTGTTTCATCAACTGCCAATAATCCTTGCGCACTCAACCGTATTTTTGCCATATCAGTACTGCTCGTAATAGCCGCGCTTATCAGCTGGTCTTATATAGGTAATCTTGCTAGTCTTAGCATTATGGAGGTCGTTTTTAGTAATGAATCCTTACGCATAGGTGCAGCGTTTACTGGCATATTCGCCACGATTGTTGGGGCTTCTTTATTACTCACAAATATCCTTAATATTTCAATCAGCACAAGTGCACCTTGTTGGCTATCGCCATTGTTCCAAGCAGCTTTAAACAGTTTTCACAGAATCAATACCGTGCTTAATGCACGCAATACTGACGGCATAAAAAATAAAATATGGGGTGCTATTGTTGGGCTGTTTAATGGCTGTGTGTTTATCGTTGTGATGGTTTTAGTGCTACAAAGCATTGACTTCATATCGCAAGAATATTATTGGGTTGAATCTCGTAGTTCGCTCAGAGCATTTCAAGATGTGGCTTCAAGCATTCAGCCTGAATTATCACAACATTTATTATTTATCAAAAACGAATAAGGAAATAACTTATGTGTGGCATTGTTGGCATTTTATCTACCACTAAAAAAGACACAGCGCTTTATATTTATGATGCGCTAACCATTCTTCAGCACCGTGGGCAAGATGCCGCTGGCATTGTTACTTCACACAAAGGGCGTTTTTATATGCGTAAGTCAAACGGCTTGGTGAGAAACGCCTTTAGAGCCAAACACATGGAAGGGTTGCTAGGTGATATGGGTATTGGTCATGTGCGTTATCCAACGGCAGGTAGCTCTTCTGGTGCAGAGGCGCAGCCTTTTTATGTCAATTCGCCTTATGGCATTGCTTTTGCGCATAACGGCAACTTAACCAATACGGTAGAATTGGCAAAAGAATTGTTTGAGCAAGACTTACGCCATATTAACACCAATTCTGACTCAGAAATCTTGCTCAATGTATTTGCCGGAGAGCTGGCCAAGCTAGAAAAACAACGCATTAATGAAAAAGATATTTTTACCTCAATCACGCAAGTGCACAAACGAGTACGGGGCGCTTATGCAGCTATTGGCATGATTTCAGGTTATGGTATTTTTGGTTTCCGTGACCCAAATGGCATCCGCCCACTCATCTTGGGCAAACGCACCACGAATGGTGGCACTAAATATATGCTTGCCTCGGAAAGTGTCGCACTCACAGCATTAGGCTATGAAGTTACCCGAGATATTGCCCCAGGCGAAGGCGTTGTTATTGACAGAAAAGGCAATATATTGACGCAACAATGCTCAGATTCAGTCAAATATTCACCTTGTATCTTTGAATTTGTTTATTTTGCCCGCCCAGATTCTGTGATTGACAATATTTCCGTGTATAAATCACGCCTCAGAATGGGTGAAAAATTAGCAAAAAAAATCCAGCAACAATGGGGGAATGAGAAAATTGATGTGGTAATTCCAATCCCAGACACCTCAAGAGTATCGGCACTACAGTTAGCACAAAAGCTCGGCGTAAAATACTCCGAAGGCTTGATTAAAAATCGCTATATTGCCCGCACTTTTATTATGCCTGGACAAAAACAACGGAAAAAATCTGTGCGCCAAAAGCTAAGCGCAATTGAACTTGAATTTAAAGGCAGAAATGTTCTATTGGTGGATGATTCTATTGTGCGTGGCACCACCAGCCAGCAGATTGTGCAAATGGCACGAGACGCAGGTGCTGCAAAAGTATTTTTTGCCTCAGCCGCCCCCGCAGTGCGCTATCCAAATGTTTATGGCATCGATATGGCAAGTAATAAAGAATTCATCGCCCACAATAAAACCACAGATGAAGTCTGCACTGCTATCGGTGCTGATAAACTCATTTATCAAGATTTAGAGGATTTAATTTGGTGTGTTCAGCAGGGCAATCCAGATATTACAAGCTTTGACTGCTCTTGCTTTAACGGCGAATACATTACTGGCGATGTTGATAAAAACTACTTACAGGGCGTTGAATATTTGCGTTCTGATGCTACCAAGCAAAAAAACAATACCAATGAAAGCTCAGAACTCATCTGCAATGATGTAGAATAAACCTTATGAAGGATTTAAAATTTGACACAATAGCCATCCGTGAAGGCTACCGAACGACTAACGAACAAGAGCATTCTGAGGCGATTTTCCTCACTTCTAGCTTTAAGTTTGATTCCGCAGAACAAGCAGCAGCTCGCTTTGCTAAAGAAGAGCCAGGCAATATCTATGCACGATTTACCAACCCGACGGTGGATGCTTTTGAGAAAAAACTAGCCGCACTTGAAGGCGCTCAGGCGTGTGTCGCTACTGCATCTGGCATGGCGGCGATTTTTACCACCATTATGGCATTGGTTAAATCAGGCGACCACATTGTGGCTTCGCGTAATATGTTTGGCACCTCGATTGTACTGCTTAACACTATTGTTAGCAAGTTTGATATTGCTATTAGTTATGTTGATTTAAGTGATTTATCGCAGTGGGAAAATGCCGTCCAAGATAATACAAAATTATTTTTATTAGAAACCCCGTCCAATCCATTGGGCGAGGTGGTAAATATGGTTGCACTCAGTAAAATTAGCCAAGCCAATGATGTTTTATTGGTAGTGGATAATGCAATTTTGTCACCAGCATTGCAAACACCCCTTAAATTAGGGGCAGACATTGTTATTCACTCAGCGACTAAATATATTGACGGACAAGGGCGTTGTCTGGCAGGTGCGGTGCTCGGCAGTAAAGAAACCATTGAACAAGTGGCTGCTTTTACTCGTACAACAGGTCCCAGCCTAAGTGCTTTTAACGCATGGATTGTGCTCAAAGGCTTAGACACGCTTAGCCTTAGAATGAAGGCACATTGTAAGAATGCACTCAAAATTGCAACTTGGCTAGAAAACCAACCACAAATAGAAAAAGTACACTACCTAGGCTTAAAGTCTCATCCACACCACTCGCTTGCAAAAACACAGCAATCAGGATTTGGTGGTATTGTGTCGTTTGAAGTTAAAGGTGGGAAAACAGCGGCATTTAAATTAATTAATGCCACTGAAATATTCTCTATTACTGCCAATTTAGGCGATACAAAATCCACCATTACCCACCCAGCAAGTACTACGCACGGTCGCCTAAGTGATGAAGAAAAAGCAGATGCTAACATTACGGATGGATTGGTTCGACTTTCAATAGGGTTAGAAGACATTGATGATTTAATAGCAGATATAAAAATCTAGTCTAAATCAGGTATAATCATTAAGAAAACATTTGATAACCAAAAACTATGCAAAACTCCTTTTCTTATGAAGAATTAATCAAGTGCGGTAACGGCGAATTGTTCGGCCCTGGCAACGCACAATTACCTCAGCCACCAATGCTAATGTTTGATCGCATCACTCATATCTCAAGCGAGGGTGGCGAATATGGCAAAGGTGAAATTATTGCAGAATTAGACATTAATCCTGATTTATGGTTTTTTAAATGTCACTTCAATAACGATCCTGTGATGCCAGGTTGTTTGGGTTTAGATGCAATGTGGCAATTGATTGGCTTTTATTTAGGCTGGTTAGGCGGACCTGGTCGTGGTCGTGCGCTGGGTGGAGGCATAAAATTCACTGGACAAGTGTTACCTAATGCGAAAAAAGTTACCTATAAAATCAACTTATCCCGTGTTATTGCGCGTAAATTATATATGGGTGTGGCTGACGCAACCATGGAAGTGGATGGTAAAGTGATTTACGAAGCTACCAACCTCAAGGTTGGATTATTTACTGATACTAGCAAAATGTAATGAACAGAATTGTTATCACAGGAATGGGCATCGTCTCTAGTTTAGGCGCAAATTGCAATGAAGTGCTAGCGTCTTTAAAGAACGCCAAATCAGGCATTAAATTTGATGAAACATATGCAGAAATGGGGCTAAGGTCTCATGTTTCTGGTCAAGTGACTGAAGTCAATTCAAGCGAGATTATTGACAGAAAGATGAAGCGTTTTATGGCAGATGCTGCTATTTACAATGCCGTTGCATTGGACGAAGCTATCAAGCAATCTGGATTAACCAAAGAACAAGTCTCTAACCCACGCACAGGACTTATCATGGGCTCTGGCGGCGCTAGCAACCAAAATGTAGTTGAAGCGGCAGATATTTTAAGAGAAAAAGGAATTAAGCGTGTCGGTCCCTACCGTGTACCACGCACCATGGGCTCAACCACTTCCGCTTGTCTGTCTACTATGTTCAAAATCAAAGGCATCAACTATTCCATTAGTTCTGCCTGTTCTACCAGTGCACATTGTATTGGTAATGCAATGGAGCAAATTCAATTAGGCAAGCAAGATGTGGTATTTGCTGGTGGCGGTGAAGAATTAAACTGGTCATTAACAATGTTGTTTGATGCTATGGGGGCGCTGTCTTCTAAATACAACAAAACCCCTGAACAAGCCTCTCGTGCTTTTGACACAGATCGAGATGGTTTTGTGATTTCTGGTGGTGGTGGTGCCTTAGTGTTGGAATCTTTAGAACACGCCGAAGCACGAGGCGCCGTTATCCTTGCCGAGCTTACTGGCTATGGTGCAACATCTGATGGCTATGATATGGTTGCACCAAGTGGCGAAGGCGCTAAACGCTGCATGGAAATGGCTATCTCAACAGTAGATGGTCCAATTGACTATATCAATGCCCATGGCACTTCAACGCCTGTGGGTGATGTTAAGGAACTTAATGCCATTAAAGCAGTATTTGGGGGCAACATCCCGAATATAGGCTCAACCAAATCTCTTTCTGGACATGCCTTAGGCGCTGCGGGAGTCAATGAATCAATCTACTCATTGCTAATGCTGCAAAATAATTTTATGGCAGAATCTGTCAATATCAACACACTGGATAAAGCCGCTGAGGGTATGCCAATTGTCCAAGCAACCACTGTGCAATCACTCAACCGAGTGATGTCAAATAGTTTTGGCTTTGGCGGTACTAATGCTTGCTTGGTGTTTGAAAAATTTAAAAAATAAGTATCATTCTTTCCAGCTAAATGATGGGTATTCATCGGTAATCAGTAGAAATGCATAGGCATTTACCCTTAAAGAATAACGCAAAAATCCAACAAAAAAATAAAACTTGAATTCGCATAACAAGTGCAATTTTAATTGTAATTAAATAGCCGGTTGTAATAAACTTTGCTATTTTCTTACTACGGGGAATTGCAATGAATTATCAACAACTGACTAACGATGAACGATACCAGATAAAAGCGTGTTTACAACTACATATGAATCAGATTGGCATTGCCAATCTGTTAAACAGAAGTCCGGCAACTATCTCACGT
>NZ_FXLV01000056.1 GCF_900180345.1 Bathymodiolus heckerae thiotrophic gill symbiont | reverse complement strand
TTTTTTTGTTTTTACAAAAGGTTCGCTATTTTTTTATAAAGAATCATTGGTTTATGTTGCAGTATGCAAAAGCTTGTAATTAAATAAGGTTTGGTTATTTTGAATTGGGTTTTTAAGGGTTGACTAAATATGAATAATCATCAAAAATCCACTTTTCATCCGCTTGGCGATTTTTTAAACCCAGCCTTAGCCCTGCTGGGACAAGGTTTAAGAAAATCACCAATCTGGCAAAAATTGAATTTTGCTAATCATCCCTATTTATGCAAAGGTCTCGTAATGTCGATATGAAGCAATTGCTCGTCAATCTCTATTGGATAACACTACTGGCTGTTATTGTATCATCGGCATCTGGGGTTCTAAAGGCTGGGTTTAAAAAGTTTGACTTATTTGGTGTTATTATTATTGCTATCACCACAGGGCTTGGTGGAGGATCTCTGCGAGATATATTACTCGGTCGAGAAGTGTTTTGGGTTGCTGACCAAGTATTTTTTATTGCATCGCTCTTAAGTGCGACTTTTATATTTATCGCTGCGAGAATTTTTACTATTCCACAAAATTTTTTCTTAACTATGGATGCTGCGGGTTTGGCAACTTTTGGTATTGCAGGAACTTTGGTGGCAATTATGATGGATATTCCGCCACTTCTAGCAAGCTTTATGGGTGTATTAACAGGGGCAATGGGCGGTATTTTGCGTGATGTTTTGTGTGGTGAAGCGCCTGTAGTATTCAACTCGCAATTATATGCAACAGTTTTATGGCTAGGATCTTTGCTGTTTATAGCTTTATTAAATCTAAGTCAAGACATTGCACTTTCGGTTATTGTTGCGGGCTTTTGTATGTTTATAGTTAGACTTTTAGCCATTCATTTTAATATCAATTTGCCAAAGTTCCACTTTAAGAAAGCCCCTAAATGAAACAAAAAATGCGTCCAACTTTATTTTTGCAACCAAATTGCAGCTTGTTTGGCGTAATAAGTTAAGATCGCATCTGCCCCTGCTCGTTTGAAAGATAGCAGTGTTTCTAGGGCTACTTTTTCTTCATCAATCCAGCCATTTTGTGCGGCGGCTTTGAGCATGGCGTATTCTCCGCTGACATGATAGGCAAAAGTTGGCAGTCCAAAAGTTTGTTTGATGCGATAAACAATATCAAGATAAGGCAAACCGGGTTTAACCATTACCATATCAGCACCTTCGTCAATATCCAAACCGACTTCACGAATGGCTTCATCAGAGTTGGCAGAATCCATTTGGTAGGTTTCTTTACTGGATTTTCCTAGGTTTTTAGCTGAACCCACTGCATCACGAAAAGGGCCGTAATAATTTGAAGCATATTTGGCAGAATAAGCCAAGATATTGGTATGAATAAACCCACCTTCTTCAAGCGCTTTACGAATAGCGCCAATGCGACCATCCATCATATCACTTGGGGCAACAATATCAGCGCCAGCTTGGGCGTGAGAAAGTGCCTGCTTAACCAACACCTTAACAGTTTCATCATTTAAAACATAGTCTTTGTCATCAATCAGACCATCTTGACCGTGTGTGGTAAAGGGATCAAGTGCAACATCGGTAATTACCGCTAATTCAGGGTATTTCTCCTTCAATGCACGCACGGCACGCTGAGCTAAGCCATCTGTATTGAACGCCTCTTTGGCATCTAGTGATTTTCTCTCTTCGCCAACCACAGGGAATAATGCTACAGCACGAATGCCTAATGCAACTATTTCCCCCGCTTCAATTAACAACTGGTCAACGCTTAATCGCTGGACATCAGGCATAGAATCAATGTTTTGGCGTTGATTTTTACCCTCTATTACAAAAATCGGCAGGATTAAATCATCAGTTGTCAGAGTATTTTCACGCATTAATTCACGGATATGTGCGTGTTGTCTCATACGGCGAGGTCTATGGGTTAAAATTGTCATCTTTATTATTATTTATTTTTTAACAAATTATACAACAATGAGTGAAACTTTAAAGAAAATGTCTAATGTTGATGAGTCTTTCATCAAGCCGCTACCGAATTCAAAAAAGATTTATGTCAAGGGATCCCGTGCCGATATTCAAGTACCAATGCGTGAGATTACCCTTGCTGATACCATTGGCGAGCTGGCTGAGAAAAATGACCCCATTCATATATATGACACCTCAGGTGTCTATACTGATCCAAAAGTCGAGATTGATTTGCGTAAAGGTCTGGGTAATATTCGTTCGAATTGGATTACAGAGCGTAACGATACAGAGTTACTCGATGGACTCAGTTCAAGCTTCTCCAATCAGCGTCGTGATGATGAGGACTTGGATGAGTTGCGTTTTGAGCATTTACAGACACCAAGATGCGCCAAACAAGGTAAAAATGTTACGCAAATGCACTACGCTCGTCAAGGTGTTATTACCCCTGAGATGGAATATATTGCCATTCGTGAAAACTGCAAATGGCAAGATTACAAAGATAAAATTGGACAGCAAAAAGGTGAGTCATTTGGCGCTAGTATTCCTGATTTAATTACTCCTGAGTTTGTGCGTGATGAGGTTGCTCGTGGACGGGCTGTGATTCCTGCTAATATCAACCACCCTGAGAGCGAGCCGATGATTATCGGGCGTAACTTTATGGTTAAAATTAACGGCAATATTGGTAATTCTGCACTAGGTTCAAGTATTGACGAAGAAGTTGATAAAATGGTATGGGGTATTCGCTGGGGTGCCGATACGATTATGGATTTATCCACAGGTAAGAACATTCATGAAACTCGTGAATGGATTATCCGTAATTCCCCTGTGCCGATTGGCACTGTGCCGATTTACCAAGCCTTGGAAAAGGTTAACGGTGTGGCAGAAGGTCTGACTTGGGAAGTGTTTCGTGATACTTTAATCGAGCAAGCCGAGCAAGGCGTGGATTATTTCACTATCCATGCAGGCGTGCGTCTTAAACATGTGCCACTTACCATTGATAGAATCACAGGTATTGTCTCCAGAGGTGGTTCGATTATGGCGAAATGGTGTCTAGCACACCATACAGAGAGCTTTATTTACACCCATTTTGAAGATATTTGTCAGATTATGAAAGCGTATGATATTACTTTTTCACTCGGCGATGGATTGCGTCCTGGCTGTATTGCCGACGCCAATGATGCTGCACAATTTGGCGAATTAGAAACACTGGGCGAACTCACTAAAATCGCTTGGAAGCACGATGTGCAAACCTTTATCGAAGGTCCAGGTCATGTGCCCATGCAAATGATTAAAGAAAATATGGATAAGCAATTAGCAGAATGTGGCGAAGCACCGTTTTACACTTTAGGCCCGCTGACCACCGACATTGCCCCAGGTTACGACCATATTACCAGTGCTATTGGTGCCGCTCAAATTGGTTGGTATGGTTGTGCGATGCTTTGCTATGTCACACCAAAAGAGCATTTGGGTTTGCCCAATCAAGATGATGTCAAAGAAGGGATTATTGCCTACAAAATAGCCGCTCATGCTGCCGATCTTGCCAAAGGTCATCCTGGTGCGCAAATTCGTGATAATGCTTTATCCAAAGCCCGTTTTGAGTTTAGATGGGAAGACCAGTTTAATCTAGGATTAGACCCAGATACGGCTCGTAAATATCACGATGAAACTCTGCCCAAGCAAGCCGCAAAGACTTCACATTTTTGCTCTATGTGCGGGCCAAAATTCTGCTCTATGAAAATCACCCAAGAAATCAAAACCATGGACAAAGCAGAAATTGCCAAAATTAATGCAATTCAAGTCGAAATGGACAAAAAATCTGCTGAGTTTTTGGACAACGACAGTGAGATTTATATAAAGCAAGTCTAATTCTCCATTTAAGTGCTATAGTTAATTTTGTAAAAAATATTGCTTATTGGTTGGCTTTGTTATTGCTTTCTAATATGGCTGTTGCAGGTGTACATCCATCAAAGCCTTGGATTGAGATTAATTATCCGCAAGACAAGGGCAAATTGTAGTGGAGTGGTGCATGGTGGAATGAGAGGCAATTACCTATCCTTGATGCCAATCAAAGAACGGCTGTGTTTATCAGGCAACACTTAAACCCATAATTGGATTTGTTTCATTAAAATATCTAACGCACCTTGTTGGGATGTAAAGTACTGATTGGCGTTATCACCTAAGCTTTTGGCTTTTTTGTCATCTTCTAGTAGTTGTGTGATTTCGTGTAGTAATTCATCTGCATTTTGCACTTGAATAGCGCCATTTTGTGCTAACAAGTCTGCGGATATTTCACTAAAGTTAAACACATTTAGACCAAATAAAATCGGCTTAGAAAGCACTGCTGGCTCTAGCATATTGTGCCCACCAGTCGCAACAAGACTGCCACCCATAAAGACAACATCGGCCACCTCAAAATACGACATCATTTCACCCATTGAGTCGCCTAATAACATATCGTAATTTTCAGATGAGGTATTTTCAGAGCGTTTAAGCACCTTGATTTTATGTTTTTTTGCCAGTTTGTAAACTTCATTAAAACGCTCTGGGTGTCTTGGAATGATGAGCATTAGCGCATCTAAAGGGCGTTGTAAATAGGCGTTAATAATATCTTGTTCTTCGCCTTTGTGGGTGCTGGCAAACACCACGACCTTGCGACTGCCGATGATGGTTTTTATTGCCTCGGTGTGTTTTTTGTTTGCGTTAGGGTTTTGTTCAAATTTAATATTTCCTGCCATTATTACTTTGTTTTTATCAGTACCTAGTTGTATAAAGCGCTGGGCAGAGTTTGGGTTTTGTGTGGCAATTACATTTAATTTATTTAGCGTTTGTTTGGCTAATTTGGGTGCAAATTTTTGGTATTTTTCCAGTGAACGAGGCGAGAGTCTGGCGTTTATTAACAAGCTCGGTATGTTATTTTTATTTAGGCTGTGAATCAGGTTTGGCCAAATTTCTGTTTCTAATAAAATGCAAATTTTAGGATTAATTTTCTTAATATAACGATTAACAATCAGCGACAAATCAAAGGGGAAATAATAATGCAATATTTTGTCTTGATAAGTATCTTTTATTGCTTGTGAGCCTGTAGGTGTGGTGCTGGTGACTAAAATTTGATGCTCAGGATAATCCTTAATAAGTTTATCAATCAATACAGTTGCCGCCCTGAATTCACCCACCGATACGCAGTGTACCCAGATAATATTTTTAGATGTGGCACTGACAAATCCTAATCGTTCGCTGACTCTATACCGATAAGCGGGTGTTTTCAAGCCTTTTAGTCCTAAGCGTAGTAGCATAATTGGTAATAATAGAGTGCTAATCAGGCTGTATAGAGTTTGATTCATTTATGGATGGTATAATTTCATTCATTGTATTTTAATGGTTTTTTATGAAGTTTGTAGATTCTGCCTCAATTCGCATTGAGGCTGGTAAAGGTGGTGCAGGGTGTTTGGGTTTTCGTCGGGAAAAATATATCCCCGATGGAGGCCCTGATGGCGGCGATGGTGGCGATGGCGGACATATTTATTTTCGTGGACAAGAGGGGTTAAATACGCTGAGTGAATTTCGTTTTAATCGCCTGTTTAGGGCAAAAAACGGACAACCTGGTTCAGGTCAAAACAAGCGGGGAAAATCAGCCGAGCATTTAACTGTGGAAATTCCACTAGGTACTAAAGTGTATGATTTAGAGACCGATGAATTGATTGGCGAGATGATTACGCATGAACAAGTTATGTTAGTTGCCAAAGGCGGCTTTCACGGCTTAGGCAACACGCGTTTTAAATCCAGTATTAATCGTGCACCACGCAAAACCACGCCAGGATCACTCGGAGAAGTGCGTGAAATTGGATTGGAAATGAGTGTCATGGCGGATATTGGATTATTAGGTATGCCCAATGCAGGCAAATCAAGTTTGATTAGGCAAATATCAAGTGCACGCCCAAAAGTGGCTGATTATCCGTTTACCACATTGCACCCATCGTTAGGTGTAGTGTCTTATTATGACGAGCATATTGTGATGGCGGATATTCCCGGATTGATTGAAGATGCCAGCGAAGGCGTGGGTTTGGGTTTTGAGTTTTTAAAGCACTTGTCTCGTGCTAAGGCATTATTGCACATATTAGATGTTATGCCAGCCGATGGCTCTGACCCTGTGAAAAACTTCTTAACCATTGAGAATGAGTTGGAAAAATACGACCCAGAACTGGCAAATAAACCCCGACTGCTGGCAATTAATAAGATGGATTTGTTGCCAGAGAGTGAACGAGCAAAGATTACGGCTAAAATCGTAAAAGCAACTAAATACAAAGGCGAAGTGTTTCATATCTCTGCTTTGAATGGATTGGGTTGCAAGGATTTGATAGAAGGATTGTTTGAATTAATAAAAGAATTGAATGACAAAGATGAATAAAGATAGATGGGTAATTAAAATAGGCTCAGCATTATTAACGAATGATGGCAAGGGCTTGGATAAGACCGCTATTGGACAATGGGTAGCGCAAATTAGTGAGCTTAAGCAACAGCAAATTGAGGTGGTTTTGGTCTCCAGTGGGGCAATTGCCGAAGGCATGCAGCGCTTAGGCTGGAAAACTCGCCCAGAGAATATTCATCAGCTTCAAGCTGCTGCTGCCGTAGGGCAAATGGGTTTGGTGCAAACTTATGAGTCTTTATTTGCAAAACAAGGCATTCACACTGCACAAGTACTACTCACGCATGACAACCTTGCAAACACTGAGCAAAGCAATAATATCAGTGCTACGCTAGATGCTTTGTTGGCATTAGGCACAGTGCCAATTGTGAATGAAAATGACACCGTTGCTATTGAAGAGATTAAATTTGGTGATAATGATACTTTAGCAGCACTTGTGGCTAATTTGGTAGGCGCAACCCAGCTGATTATTTTGACTGATCAAGGCGGCGTATATGACGCTGACCCACGCCACAATCCTGATGCCAAGCTAATCAATAAAATCTATATGAACGATGAAAAACTCAAAAAAGTCGCTAGTAGAGCAGGTGGATCGCTAGGCTCTGGCGGTATGTATACTAAGGTCTTGGCTGCCAAAACTGCCGCTAAAACGAACATCAATACCACCATCGCCTCAGGCAAAACCAGCAATATTCTTACTCGTTTGCAAGCTGGCGAGAGTGTCGGCACTTTAATCCATTGTTAGCCTACATCGGACTGGGTTCAAACCTTAACAACCCAAAACAACAGATTAAAGACGCATTGATTGCGCTAAATAATACGACGGATGTAAAAGTGGTGGCGTTGTCAAGTTTGTATCAATCGCCACCTATTGACGGCTCAAAGCAGCCTGATTATATCAATGCGGTGTGTGAAGTGAATACGCATTTAACGGCGTTGGAGTTGTTGTATGTATGCCAGGATATTGAGACCAAACAGCACCGTGTGCGTGAGAAAAAATGGGGAGCGAGAACCCTTGATTTGGACATTATTACTTATGGCGTGCAAGTGATTGCCTCTAAGCAGCTAATGGTGCCACATGCTGAAATGATGAATCGTGCTTTTGTGTTGGTGCCATTGGCAGAAATTGAGCCTGATTTTAAGGTGCCAATTTTGGGCAATGTGCAGGATTTAATTGATAAACTGGATGTTTCAGAATTGAAAAAATTATGAAGATTGAAGACTTGAACGCCTTAAAACAATCAGGCGAAAAAATTACTTGTTTGACTGCTTATGACGCATCATTTGCAGCGGTTTTTGACACCTGTGGTGTAGATATTGTTTTGGTAGGCGATTCACTAGGCAATGTAATTCAAGGCAGTAAAAACACGCTGGGCGTGAGTATGGACGAGATGATTTACCACACTCAAGCAGTTGCAAAAGGCGCTCGAAAGGCTTTGCTTATTGCTGATATGCCGTATCAAAGCTATACTAATGCCAAGCAGACTTTAGAAAATGCCAAACGCTTAATGGATGTGGGCGCACAAATGGTGAAATTTGAGGGCGGGCGTGAGCTTGAAGCCTCTTTTAAAGTTTTACAAGATAATAATATTCCTGTTTGTGGGCATTTAGGCTTACAGCCACAATCTATATTGGAAATAGGTGGTTATAAAGTACAAGGTAGAAGTAAGAATGATGCGCAAAGGATTTTAGACGATGCTAAGATGCTTGAGGATTGGGGGGTAAAAACCATCGTGCTTGAATGTATTCCTGCGAGTTTGGCTAAGCAAATATCTCAATCCCTAAGCATTCCAACTATTGGTATTGGTGCAGGAGTAGATTGCGATGGACAGGTATTGGTGGGCTACGATATGCTCGGTATTACGCAAAATCCACCAAAGTTTGTGCAAAATTTTTTGACAAATGGTAGCGTTAAATCTGCTACTGATGATTTTATTCAAGCAGTTAAAAATAGCACTTTTCCAACAGATGTGCATAGTTTTTAGAAATTATGAGACTATAAAACCCCAACAATTTCAGACAACAATTTAATTTTTCTTATTTCGAACCCGTTAAACTAAACAAAAAAATCGGAGTAAAAAACGAACCAAATATACCTCAGCATTCAAGACTAAATTAGTACTTGAATTACTACAAAACGAAAGCACCATAGTGCAGATTGCCAGTAAGCATAATATCTTGCCTCAGAATCTACAAAATTGGAA
>NZ_FXLV01000055.1 GCF_900180345.1 Bathymodiolus heckerae thiotrophic gill symbiont | reverse complement strand
GGCATGAATATTTTTAAAGAAATGCAGCGATTAAAAAGCCTAAGGGATTATTACATCCAGTGAGTAAAAAAGGCTAAAAAGAGAGAAATAAGGCTAAAAAAAATCAGACAAACAAGGTGTTTTTTAGATTTTTATGGAAAAATACGGAAATTTTGAGCTATTTTTTTTGAAAAATTGCAAAGGTTGAAAATAGGATGGGGAATTATGAATTATGCAAAGGTCTCTTATTGTAATATTAAAAATAAATCTTGTAAAAACAGCCAAACTCTATCTATTTTTAAACTAAAGTTTATATTTTTACCTATATATGCGATATTCAGACAAAAAACCAAGTTGAGTGCAGTTTAAATTTAATTTCGAAAAAAATTATAACAGAAACCAAGAGAGTTGTTTAATAAATGCGTGGAACGGTTCTTGTTTATATACTGTGTGGATAAGGGTGTGCTTACTTTTTAGGGGCAAGTTATCCGTTTTCAATAATAAAATCTTTAAAGCGTTGTGCGATGGGTGAGAGTTGGATTTTGGCGTTGTGGACAACATGCCAGTGGCGGATGATAGGGAGTTTGTCGACATTGAGTTGTTTGATGATGTTGTTTTTGAGTTCTAGTTGAACGGTGTGTTTGGAGACGAAACCTACGCCGAGTCCTGCTTGAACTGCTTCAATGATGGCTTCGTTGGAGTTGATTTCAATTTCTGAGTTGAATTTCATTCCTAGGGTTCTTTCGATGGTCATGCGAGTGCCAGAGCCTTGTTCGCGAGTAATTAGGGTTTCTCTTCTGAGGGCTTTGATGGAGTTGTGTTGGTTTTTAAGTAGGGGGTGGTCGGGGTGGGAGATGGCGATGAGTGGGTTTTCCATAAAAGGCTGGGTGGTGAGAGGCATATCGGCAGGGGGTTCGCCCATAATGACTAGATTGGCGTTGTGGTTAGAGAGTTTTTCTAGGAGGAGTTTGCGGTTGGTTACTTCTAGGTGGAAGGTCATTTTAGGGTGTTGTTTTTTAAATTGTGCTAAGATGCGAGAGACGAAGGCGTTGGTGGTCGTGGTGGCGGTAATTTCTAAGTGTCCAGAATCAGGGTGTAGGGTTTGCTCAATGTCGGCTTTTGATTGCTCAAGTGTGGCAATGATGCGTAGGCAGGTTTGGTATAGTTTTGTGCCGATGTAAGTGGGGGTTACGGTTTTTCCTTTGGTATTAAGGAGTTCAGCGCCGATGTTTTGGCTGAGTTGTTGGATTTGCATATAAACTGCAGGTTGAGTGATATTTAATGTTTTGCTGGCTTTGGTAAAACTTTTTAAACGCACAACTGCTTCAAAGCTATACAGTTGTTTAAGTGTGTAATTAATCATAAGAAATATTTATTATTTACTAAATAAATATTATTTTACATTATTTATTTGTTCTTGTATCATAGCGGTTCTTTTAATGAAAGGAGACCATAGAATGGCTAAAGTTTATGATGCGGGCGTAAAAGACTACCGCGAAACTTATTGGATGCCAGATTATACGCCGAAAGAGACGGATATTCTGGCTTGTTTTAAAGTAACACCACAAGACGGTGTGCCTAGAGAAGAGCTTGCAGCAGCAGTTGCAGCTGAATCTTCTACAGGTACATGGACAACAGTATGGACAGATTTGTTGACAGATTTGGACTATTACAAAGGTCGCTGTTATGCTATTGAAGATGTTCCGGGTGACGACACTTGTTTTTATGCATTTATTGCATACCCAATTGACTTATTTGAAGAAGGTTCTGTGGTAAATATCATGACCTCTTTGGTAGGTAATGTATTTGGTTTTAAAGCATTGCGTGCACTAAGATTGGAAGACATCAGATTTCCAATTGCTTATGTAATGACTTGTAACGGTCCGCCACAAGGTATCCAGTTAGAGCGTGATATTTTGAATAAATATGGTCGTCCTTTATTGGGTTGTACCATTAAGCCTAAGTTAGGTTTATCAGCTAAAAACTACGGCCGTGCTTGTTATGAAGGTCTTCGTGGTGGTTTAGACTTCACCAAAGATGATGAAAATGTAAACTCACAACCATTTATGCGTTGGAGAGCTAGATTTGACTTCGTTCAAGAAGCAATTGAAAAAGCAGAAGCTGAAACAGGTGAGCGTAAAGGTCACTACCTTAATGTAACAGCGCCAACTTCTGATGAAATGATGAAGCGTGCAGAATATGCAAAAGAAATTGGTTCACCAATTATTATGCATGACTACATTACTGGTGGCTGGACTGCTAACACGCAGTTAGCACAGTGGTGTCAAGACAACGGTATGTTGTTACACATTCACCGTGCAATGCATGCGGTTCTTGACCGTAACCCGCACCATGGTATTCATTTCCGTGTCTTAACTAAGATTTTGCGTTTGTCTGGTGGTGATCACTTACACTCAGGCACTGTTGTTGGTAAGCTTGAAGGCGATCGTGATGCTACTTTGGGTTGGATTGACATTATGCGTGATTCTTATATTAAAGAAGACCGTTCTCGTGGTATCTTCTTTGACCAAGATTGGGGTGCTATGCCGGGTGTAATCCCTGTAGCGTCAGGTGGTATTCATGTATGGCATATGCCAGCACTGGTTAACATTTTCGGCGACGATTCTTGTTTACAGTTCGGTGGTGGCACGCTAGGTCATCCTTGGGGTAACGCAGCAGGTGCAGCGGCTAACCGTGTTGCGGTTGAAGCTTGTGTTGAAGCGCGTAACATAGGTCGTGAGCTTGAGAAAGAAGGCAAAGATATTTTAACTACTGCAGCTAAGCACAGTCCTGAATTGGCGATTGCGATGGAAACTTGGAAAGAAATCAAGTTTGAATTCGACACCGTTGATAAGATTGACATAGCACACAAGTAAATATTACAATAGGAGAAAATATTATGCAAGATTATCAATCAAGTTTAGGTAATGCAGACAGTCGTATGTTTGAGACTTTCTCATACTTACCTACAATGAATGCTGAGCAAACGCGTCAGCAAATTCAATATATCGTTGACAAAGGCTGGAATCCAAGTGTTGAACACACTGAGCCTGAGCATGCTGCTGGTTCATACTGGTATATGTGGAAGCTTCCAATGTTTGGTGAAACAGATGTTGATGCTATCTTAAAAGAGTTAGAGGCTTGTCATACTACACATCCGGACAATCATGTTCGTTTGTTAGGTTTAGACAATTTCGCTCAGTGCGCAGGCACTTCAATGGTTGTTTACCGTGGTCAAACGGTTTAATTTCCACTGATTTTTAACGAAAAGCCCTGACTTTATCGTTGGGGTTTTTTGTCTTTAAAGGTTTTTTATAGACTTTTAAAGACAAAGAATATTTTAAAAATAAAAAAAACTATGGCAAAACCAAATATATATGTAGGTATTAACAATGAAATTAATGGAGGAATGACCTCCATTGGTAAAATTATTAGAGACGCTTGGGTGTTTGGTTTAATTGATGAAAGCGAAACCTGTGAAGGCTGGAACTTTGCAGGTGTTGATGCACTATTGCAAAAAGTGAATAATGAGTGGGATAAATACGGGTGCTTAGCCAGCCATTTACCGCCAGAATTGCGTGAAAAACATTTTAAAATTCACGATATTGCCATTCAAAAAGCCAAAGCAGTTGGCTGGTCAGGCGATAGTGAAACAGATGATGAAGATGAATAAAATCAACGGAGATAACAATGAGTGATGTAAAAATAGACCCAAAACAATATGTAATTAAAGATGAGCCTTATTATGAGGCAGTTGATAACGAGATAGACCTCTATCAATCAGCATACGATGTGCGTATGCCAATGATGATCAAAGGGCCAACAGGTTGTGGTAAATCTCGTTTTGTTGAATATATGGCATATAAATTAGGTAAACCATTAATCAGCGTTGCCTGCAATGAAGATATGACTGCCTCTGATTTGGTTGGGCGTTTTTTATTAGACAAAGACGGCACAAAATGGCAAGATGGCCCCTTAACGACAGCAGCACGCATCGGTGCAATTTGTTACCTCGATGAAATCGTTGAAGCGCGTCAAGACACCACTGTTGTCATTCACCCACTCACCGACCACCGTCGTGAACTACCATTGGATAAAAAAGGCGAACTGGTTAAAGCACATCCAGATTTCCAGCTGGTTATTTCCTACAATCCCGGTTATCAATCTCTGATGAAAGACCTTAAACAATCCACCAAACAACGCTTTGGTGGATTAGATTTTGATTACCCAGAAACAGAATTAGAAGTATCTATTGTCGCCAAAGAATCAGGCGTTGACAAAGCAATGGCTGAAAAATTAGTGCAAATCGCACACCGTGCCAGAAACCTCAAAGGTCATGGTTTAGACGAAGGCATCTCCACCCGCTTATTAGTTTACGCAGGTCAATTAATCGCCAAAGGCGTTAACGCACAATCTGCTTGTAGTATGACAATGATTACACCGTTAACTGATGATCCTGATATGCGTGATACCTTGCATGCGGCTGTTCAGACATTTTTAGGTTAATTAGTGCCTAAATAGGTAATAAATTATGGCAAAAATATTACTAGAAGAATACGCTGAATTTTTAGAGAAAATCGCACCTGAGGTAAGAGGTGTTTTAGACGCTACTTTTCAAGATGCTGCACGCGTGATTTCTCCCGCTGGATTGAAAGAATATTTAGATGGTGCAAAAGCGCTTTGTGGTTTGGGGCGTGGCAATGATTTGGTGATTATTTATTTAGAAGTAATGCCTCAAATTGCTAAAGAATGTGGCGAGGATATTATTCCTGATTGCGTTACGGCTGCTATGAAAGCATCATCGATGACTTCTGGTGAGGTTATTGGCTTGTTGTTATCAAACCTGCCTGTTGTAGCTAGACATTTAGGCGATGCGCAATTGGTTCGTGGCTACTTAATGCTTATTCATCAACTTGCATCAACGGCTGCACGGGGTTTGCGTCCGATGTTATTGCATATTGATGAATTGTTGTCTAAATTAACATTAAGTGGTTTACGCCGTTGGGCAAATTTTGGTGCCAAAGCTTATCGTCGAGATTTTAATAATTTAACGGCTTATTTTGCGCTGGAATCTGCGGATTCTCGTGCTATGTTGGAAAAAGAAAGGCGTGGCGTGTTGTTTGTCAGAGTTCAGCGAAAACTCAATTTTTATTTGCGTGCTTTGTGGGGGCGTGATTTTTTCATTCGCCCAACAGGTGCGGACTATACCGATTTTCGTCCTTATATTGAAGACCGTATTTTTTATGTTCCTGATGCACTTGATGACATAAAAACCGATGGAACAACTATTGAAGGGCTAGAAGTTTATCGTGCTACGGTAGCACATATGGCATCTCATTTAATGTATACCAATCAGCCAATGTCTGCTGAACAACTGTCGCCTGCACAAATGTTTTTTATTGGTTTATTAGAAGATGCGCGTGTGGAATACAAGGCAGTGCAAGCCTTTCCAGGGCTGAAAAAATTGTGGTGTTCATTAATGAAATTACAGCATGAAGAACCTGCTGAGCACCCAACTACGGCAGTTTTAGAAAATTTTTCGTTACAATTATTAGATGATAGCGCTGTTGGAAAAGATAAGCAACTGAATGCATTTGCCAAAAAATTCCATGCCGAAATTGAAGTCAATCAAGACGACAATCATTTTGCTTGGCTAATGGGTATTGAATTATACAATTTATTTGCAGGTAAAAAAGCTGTGCCAAGTCTAAGAATTTTAGAACGCTACCGTATTGATTATCGTGATGACAATCGTATTGTTTGGCATTATGAAGATATTAATTGGGACATGGGTGTTGAATATATGGCTGCCAGTCAGAAGCAAACCCGATATAAGGTCAGCCCACTAATGATGGCACATGAAGTAGATTGTGAACTGGCAGGTGATGATGCACAAGAAATTTGGACTTGCACCGATTTAATGCGTGCTTACGAAGACGATTTAACTGATAATGCTAAATCATTCAACGAAATTATGGGCAAAGAGCCAATTTCCGACCCTTTTCATTACCAAGAATGGGATTATCAAATCCAATTACACCGCCCTGATTGGGTAACGATTTACGAACGCCGAGCACCCAAAGGTAATCCTGAAGATATTGAAAATATTTTGACTGAATACAAGCCAATTGCACACCGCATTCGCCAAATTATTGACCTTCTCACACCCGCAGGCGTGCAACGCCAACGAGGTATGGAAGATGGTGACGAAGTGGATATTAATGCCGCTATTGATGCTATGATTGCCATTCGTATGGGTGAGCAGCCCAATCCAAGAATCACTATGCGCAATGTTCTTAACACCCGAGATTTATCCGTTGTCGTGTTACTAGATTTATCAGAGTCTACCAACGAAACCATGGAAGGCTCAGACAAAACTGTTTTGCAACTCACCCGAGAAGCAGCCACTTTAGTCTCAACCGCTATTGAAGGCATTGGCGACCCATTCGCCTTGCACGGTTTCGCCTCTGATGGTCGTCATGATGTGCAATATTTCCGCCTCAAAGACTTCAACCAACACTTTGACGATGAAGCCAAATCTCGCCTAGCAGGCATGAAAGGCGGACTGTCTACCCGTATGGGTGCAGCCCTCAGACACGCTGGCACACACTTGCGCAAACAAAATGAAAAACGCAAATTGATTTTACTTGTTACCGACGGCGAACCTGCCGACATTGACGAAAACGACCCACAACACCTTCGTTTTGACACCAAAAAAGCTGTAGAAGAACTCTATTCCACTGGCGTTTTAACTTATTGCCTAACCCTAGACCCAAATGCTGATACCTATGTAAAACGCATTTTTGGTGAAAATAATTACACCGTGGTTGATAATGTTGAAAAACTTCCCGAGCAACTGCCATTACTATTTGCTAGCCTTACTGCCTAATTTTTATTTTTTCAACGAGTAAGGCCCACTGAAAAATTTAATAAGCCAAGTTTGAGCTAAATTTTAGTATATACTTTTGTGTATATTTTTAGAGGTGTGCTATGTTAGCAAAAGTATTTCAATCGGGTAATTCTCAGGCAGTAAGACTGCCTAAGGCGATGCGTTTTGATGTCGATGAGGTGGAAATTAAAAAAGTAGGGGAGTCAATTGTACTTACCCCTAAAAAAGTGGATTGGCAAATGATGAGCGATGCATTAGATCAATTTTCTGATGATTTTATGGAAGATAGAAATCAGCCACCTCAGCAAATTAGAGAGGATTTATTTTGAGTCTTTTAATGCTGGATACCAATATTTGTATCTATATTATCAGAAATAAACCCACCAAAGTTTTGGAAAAATTTAGTCAACAAGAGGCAGGAAAATTGTATATTTCTAGTATTTGCATTTCTGAACTTTATCATGGTGCTTTTAAGAGTCAGCGTATTGCACAAAATATTATTGCTTTAGAAAGTTTTTTGTCGCCTTTAAATATTGCTCAATACGATTTAGAGGCCTCAATTGAATATGGGAAAATTAGAGCAAGCTTGGAAAAACAAGGTAAAGTTATTGGTGCATTGGATATGTTAATTGCCGCTCATGCTAAAAGTATCAATGCCGTTATTATTACTAATAATACGAAGGAATTTGATAGAGTTTCAGGCTTAAAAGTGGAAAATTGGGCGGTGTAATGTTTGATAAAGATGAGAAGATAATTGAATTTAAGCCTAAGTGTCCACATACATTGCCACAAGACTGGGAAGATGAAGGTAACCCCACCATTTATGAAATTAATGCCACACTGGAAACCTTGAAAAAAATGTATGCTGACCAAGTAAGAGATATTGAACAGGGTAAAATTTCTGAGGAGCAAGGCGAGGAAAGCTTGCGTAATGTTGCCACTAATTACCAATCTATTAAGTCAATATTATTTCAACCCCGTTAACAGAAAAACTCAATGAAAAAACCTGATCAACTTAGAAAACAAGCCAGAGAGCAACATCTTTCTGGCAATACGAAAGACGCTATTATATTATTAACAGAGGCGATTTCATCCGACCCAAGCAATGTTCTCGTGGCATTAGATATGGTGCAAATATTTTTGGATATTAACGAATTAGAACAGGCAGAGGCATTGTTTAATCGTTTGCCAGATAGCGCTCAAAAGAGCGAGATGGGGGTGTCAATTGCCAGCCAGCTTAACTTTAAGCAACTGGCACAAAACACGGCAGGCATGGCAGTACTTCAAGCGCAGGTGCTGAAATCCCCTGACAATTATCAAGCGAACTTTGATTTGGCACTTTGCCTATTTGCACAACATGAGGTTGAGCAAGGTATGGAAAAGTTGTTTTTTATTCAAGAAAATAATCCTGATTTTAAAGAAGGGGCAGCTAAAGAAATGATTGGACTGATTTGCAATATGCTTGCAAACACTAATCCAAAAGAAAGTGGCGTTTACCGTCGTCGTTTGGCTAATTTGAATTAAAAGAGGTAACATCATTGAATTTGATGCAGAAGGCTATTTGATTAAACAGCGTGATGTTACTATCAAGAGACCTTTGCATAAATAGGGATGATTAGCAAAATTCAATTTTTGCCAGATTGGTGATTTTCTTAAACCTTGTCCTAGCAGGGCTAAGGCTGGGTTTAAAAAATTGCCAAGCGGGTGAAAAGTGGA
>NZ_FXLV01000054.1 GCF_900180345.1 Bathymodiolus heckerae thiotrophic gill symbiont | reverse complement strand
CATTCGTTATATCGTAGAACGCACTTTTGGCTTGCTAAAACTTCATCACGGTTTAGGCAAGGCAAGATACCTTGGACTAGAGAGAAACAAAACCAGAGTACAACTGATTGCCATGAGTCATAACCTTAAAACTGGCATGAATATTTTTAAAGAAATGCAGCGATTAAAAAGCCTAAGGGATTATTACATCCAGTGAGTAAAAAAGGCTAAAAAGAGAGAAATAAGGCTAAAAAAATCAGACAAACAAGGTGTTTTTTAGATTTTTATGGAAAAATACGGAAATTTTGAGCTATTTTTTTTTGAAAAATTGCAAGGGTTGAAAATAGGATGGGGAATTATGAATTATGCAAAGGTCTCTACTTACATATAAAGGTTATGGTTTGAGCCATCACATTCATCAAAATAAGTCGCTGCACCTGCAAATTCAACGCCATCAATGAAATCGTCTTTGTTGTAGCCAAATAAATCAACTGTCATCTCGCAGGCAATAAATTTAACATCAAATTCCTGACACATAGCACGCAATTCGTCTAATTTAGCAACACCATTTTTCTTCATGGTTTTCTTCATTAAATAAGTTGCTAAATGCTCTGTGAATGGCAAAGACCAAAAGATGTTTGGGATTTTAGGACCAAAATCAATTTTTTGTAACCATTTAGGCCCCATAGGGAGTTTCATTGGCATGGCAGGATTGCCCATAGGAGAGACGCGCAGTTTAGAAGTATCCTTGAGTAAAAGATTAAGTCCGTAAAAAGTAAAGAAGATAGTAACTTCTTTATCCATTGCTACGCCAGTAGAGGCGATAATGAAAGGGGGAAACGCCCAATCAAAAGTACCTTTAGTAGCGATAATCGTCATTTTTTTGTTGTCTGACACAATAAACCTCCCTGTTTAAACTTCTATTTTAAGCTTTTTCAATAGTAAAGACATATTTACCGCCGTCTTCTACTGTTGAGATAAGTTTGTTGCCTGTTTGATTGCAAAAAGCTTCAATGTCTTTTACTGAACCTGCATCAGTTGAAATTACATCTAAGATTTTCCCAGTATCCATTTTAGAAAGTGCTTTCTTAGTTTTTAAAATTGGTAATGGGCAGTTTAAGCCTGATGCGTCTAAAGTTTCGTCAGCCATTGTGAACTCCTTGTAGTTTGTTATATTAAATTAAATACATACTAGAATTATCTAATAAGTTTGACTATTTTATATCATTCACTATTGAATAGTCAAATATAATACCATCCCATGATAAAGTTTTTTTTACCCTTACTCTTAGCCCCATTTTTTGTTTTTGCATCAAGTGTTCCAGAGCTATTGTTGTCGGAATCGTTAGATGAAAAAAAACGAGGTAGGGAATTTTTACAATTAATTTGGGATACAGGCTCAGTTGTGTCTGACATTGAAATGGCGATTTATTTAAAAAAACTGGGGTATGAATTGGCAGCTTATAGTGAAAATCCCCGCAAACATTTTGGATTTTTTATCTTAAAAGACAGCAGCATTAATGCCTTTGCTGGTGCATATGGTTATATCGGTGTGCATACGGGAATGTTACTGAGTTCAGATTCTGAGTCTGAGTTGGCAGGTGTGCTCGCGCATGAGATATCCCATGTTACCCAAAATCATCTTGAGCGGTTTTCTGAGAAGGCAGGTAAGCAGTCTTATTTGATGTTGGCAGGTGTATTAGCAGCAGTATTGGTGGACAACAAAAAGGCATCAGAAGCTGTTCTCACTTCTGCTATCGCAGGCACACTACAGAAAAATATTAATTTTACCCGTGAGCATGAGTGGGAGGCAGACCGAATTGGTACTTCTATACTGAAAAAATCTGGCTTTAATCCGCAAGGAATGGCAAATTTTTTCAAAAAACTCAAAGACAGTGCCAATGCACAAGAGTTTTTGCAATCACATCCGCTAAGTATCAACCGTATTTCCGACAGTTTGCAACGATCAGCGCGTGGTTCAGGCAATTATAAAAAAGATTCTTTTGAATATATAACAGTTAAAGCCAAATTATATTATCAACAACATCAGCGGATTAAACTTGAAAAAGACAAGGCGATTGTTTATTATATGCAGGCTTATCAGGCGCTTGATAAACAAGATTATCAAGCTGCTAAACAGTATAGTGATAAGTTATTGGCAATCAATAGTGACAAATCCAGTTATATTTTAGCGGGGCGTATTGCATCTCAGTTAGGAGATATTGAGCTGGCACAGCAATATTTTAGTAAGCATAATGCAGGCGATGAAGCGAATGTGTATTATATGGCTAAAGCGTATTTGGATAATCAACAGCCTCGTTTGGGTATTGCAATTTTAAAGCCTTTTTTGAGAACAAATCAGGGCAGTTATGAGTCTTATAAACTTTTGGCGTATTTGTATTTAAAGCAAGGGGATGCTGGGCGCTCACACATTCAAAGTGCGAAAGCATTGATTGTGCAAGGTAAATTAAAAAAAGCGATTGGACATTATCAGCGTGCAAAAACGCTGGTACGCTCTCAAGATTTATACGATATTATTAACGCCAAGATTGGCGACTTACAGCAAATTCTAGATTTATCTAAGCCGTAACTACACGAACGCCTTTTGGCGTGCCAAGTAATAAAACATCCGCAGGGCTATTGGCAAATAAGCCGTTAGTTACCACACCAACAATACTGTTTAATTCAGTTTCTAATGCTTTTGGGTTGGTAATTTTTAAGTTACTAACATCTAAAATTAAGTTGCCGTTATCGGTGGTGAACTCTCTTAATTGCACAGTGCCACCTGTTCTTTTAACAATCTCACGGCTGACATAGTTCGCACTCATTGGGATGACTTCTACAGGCAAAGGGAATTTGCCCATCACACCTACCAGTTTGGATTCATCTGCGATGCAGATAAACTTATCTGCCACACTGGCTACAATTTTTTCACGAGTGAGCGCACCGCCACCACCTTTAATCAGGTTAAGCCCATCGTCTGACTCATCAGCGCCATCAATATAAACTGACATTTTCTCAATATCATTTAAATCAAACACTTCAATACCGTGTGATTTTAATCGCTGGGCTGTTGCCTCAGAACTTGCCACTGTGCCTTTTATTTTGTTTTTCATTGTTGCCAAAGCATCAATGAAAAAATTAGCCGTTGAGCCAGTGCCAACGCCTATAATAGTATCTTCAACGACATAATTTAATGCCTCAATTGCTACCGCTTGTTTCATTTCATCTTGTGTCATAATCTTTTTTGAATAATTTAAATTGATAAATCATTATACACTATGCGAAAAATCATCTTAGCCAGCAACAATCAAGGAAAAATTAAAGAGTTTAATGCCATGCTTGAAGGCGTTTATGAAGTCGTGTCAATGAACGATATGAAGGTTGAAGAAGTGCCTGAGACTGGGCGTACTTTTGTAGAAAACGCCTTGACCAAGGCACGCAATGCCTCTGAACAATCGGGCTTGTCAGCTTTGGCAGATGACTCTGGTATTGTGGTTGATGCACTTGGTGGTGCGCCAGGGATTTACTCGGCACGATATGCAGGCAATTACGGCGACGATGAGGCTAATATACAAAAATTATTAAAGGCAATGCAAGATGTCAACGAAGGCAAACGAAGTGCTAGATTTTGGTGTGCAATTGTGTTTGTTGAGTCTGCCAATGATCCAACGCCTGTTATTATCCAGCGAGGCTGGGAGGGTGAGATTTTGCGTGAAAAAGTTGGCGAAAATGGTTTTGGCTATGACCCTATTTTTTATTTACCAACACAGGGATGTACTTCTGCTGAATTGGCACCTGAGATTAAAAATACGATTTCACATCGTGCTTTAGCACTGCAAGATTTACTTGCTCAGCTGTGATTCTACCGCCACTTTCGCTATATATTCACTATCCTTGGTGTGTTAAAAAATGCCCCTATTGTGATTTTAATTCGCACCAGCAACACAGCGAAAATGACATAGCTTATATGCAAGCAGTGTTGGCAGATTTAAAAAATCAGCTGCATTGGGTGCGGGGGCGAGAAATTCAAACGATTTTTATTGGTGGTGGCACACCAAGTTTGTGTTCTATTGAAGCGATGAATGCGTTGTTTACAGGTTTGAGAACAATGCTAGATTTTGCCAAGAACATTGAAATTACGCTGGAAGCCAATCCTGGCGCGAGTGATGGCAAAAAATTTAGCGAATTGTATGCGTTGGGGGTTAATCGTTTATCTATTGGTGTGCAGTCTTTTGATGACAGGCATTTGAAAAACTTAGGCAGGATACATTCAAGCCATCAAGCCATCAAAACCGTGCAACAAGCACAAATAGCAGGATTTGATAATATTAATATTGATTTAATGTTTGGTTTTGAGGAGCAACGAGTTGATGAATGCTTGAACGATGTTAAGCAAGCGATTGCACTTAATCCAGCGCATATTTCCTTTTATCAACTAACCATCGAGCCAAATACTCTTTTTGCCAAATGCCCGCCAAAACTTTCACAAGAAGAAAACTGGGAAATGCAAACGCAGGGGCATCAATTACTAGAGCAGGCGGGTTTTGATCAGTATGAGGTGTCGGCGTTTTCACAGCGACCTGCTAAACACAATTTAAATTATTGGCAATTTGGTGATTATTTGGGGATTGGCGCTGGCGCACACGGCAAGATAACCACAGATGATAAAATTATGCGTACAGTGCAATCAAAATCACCCAAGGATTTCATTGAGAATAATCAAAGTAAAACAACCACAGTAGAACAAGTCAGTTTTGAATTTATGTTAAACGCATTACGGCTCAAAGCAGGTTTTGAGCCCGATTTATTTATGCAAAGAACAGGACTAACACTCAAAGACATAGAGGTGCCATTACAAAAAGGTTTTGATTTGGGGTTATTAAGCCAAAAAGGTAATATCAAAACCACCCAAAAAGGCTTTGATTTTCTAAATGATTGCCAAGCATTGTTTTTGTGATTTTTGGCACGGGTTATTGGTAAAATGGTAATTTAATAAACTTCGTATAGTAACAATTATGTCTGATAGTGCATATAACATTGCCAGCGTTTTAACCGAGGCACTGCCGTATATTCAAAAATTTCAAGGCAAGACCATTGTCATTAAATATGGCGGTAACGCCATGGTGGACGAGAAGCTAAAATCTAGCTTTGCACGAGATATTGTGCTGATGAAATCGGTCGGTATGAATCCAATTGTAGTGCATGGCGGCGGACCACAAATCGGCAAAACTTTAGAGAAAATCGGCAAACAAAGTGAATTTATTGGCGGTATGCGTGTAACCGATAGCGAAACCATGGATGTGGTGGAGATGGTTTTAGGCGGCTTGGTGAATAAAGAGATTGTGAATTTGATTCATCAGCATGGCGGGCATTCAATCGGGTTAACGGGCAAAGATGGCAGCCTAATCTCTGCGAAAAAATTAAAGCATGATATTGAGCCTACTTCTGAAATTATTGATTTAGGACATGTGGGCGAGGTGGATAAGATTGATACTTCGGTGATTGATTTATTGCTTAAGGGTGATTTTATTCCTGTGATTGCACCTATTGGCGTGGGTAAAGATGGTTTTTCTTATAATATCAACGCAGATTTAGTGGCAGGTGCAATTGCCGAGGCGCTGGATGCTGAGAAGTTAATCTTGCTGACTAATACACAAGGTTTATTGAACAAGCATGATGAGTTAATGACTGGGCTGGATGCCAAAATGGTGGGCAGTTTGATTAAAGATGGTACTATTCATGGCGGTATGTTGCCAAAGATTGGCTGCGCCTTGTCGGCGGTTAAAAATGGGGTTGAATCTACACATATTATTGATGGGCGAGTTTCTCATGCAGTGCTTTTAGAGGTGTTTACTGATAACGGTGTCGGCACTTTGATTACTGCTGATGAATAGAAGCACCATTCAGGTTGTTGATTGTCAAATTCTGGCGCATTATCAATTTGAGAGTGCACAGTTTATTTTAACGCTGGCATCAGACAGTATCGCCCAAAAAACCAAGCCAGGGCAGTTTGTGCATATTACGGTCTCAGATGCGTTGGCAATGAGGCGACCGATTTCTATTATGTCGGTGGATGCGAAAAATGGCACTTTTGATTTGCTTTATAAGGTGGTGGGTGAGGGCACTCGTCAATTATCTGAGCGTAAAGTGGGCGATGTGCTGTCCATTATTGGCCCGATTGGTAATGGTTTTAAACTTACTGATAAAAAATTACCCTTGTTGATTGGCGGCGGCGTAGGTATGCCACCAATGATTGCGATTGCACAGCAAATCAAAGACACTGATTATGACCCGTTTGTTATTTTAGGCTCAGAAGTGCCGTTTCCATTCACGCCAGAGTTAAGCAAAATGGGTAATCCTTGTCCAAAAGTAAGCCACACTATGCCTTTGCTAGAGGGCTGGGGCGTGGCGTGTAGGCTTGCTAGTTTGCAAGGCTATGAAGGGGTGTTTAAAGGTTTTGTTACAGATCTAGCACGCACATATTTAGACGCATTGTCTGTTGAAGACTTGGTGCAAGTTGAAGTATATGCTTGTGGTCCACACCCAATGCTTGAAGCAGTGGCTAATTTGGCTAAAGAATATAATTTGCCTTGTCAGGTTTCGTTGGAGGAATATATGGCGTGTGCAGTGGGCGGTTGTGCAGGTTGTGTGGTAAAAGTGCAAACGAATCAAGGCGTGGCAATGAAGCGAGTTTGTGTTGATGGGCCTGTTTTTGATGTTACAACCGTGTTTTGATTAAAGACAATCTAAGGCAAGTCCAACGACGCATTAAAGCCGTTGATAAAAACCAACAAGTAACCCTGATTGCTGTTAGCAAAACCAAGCCTATTAGTGATTTACAGCAGGCAATTGATATCGGACAACACCATTTTGGCGAAAATTATCTGCAAGAAGCGTTAGATAAAATTAAAGCGTTAGAAAATCAAAATCTAATCTGGCATTTTATTGGCGCAATTCAATCTAACAAAACCTCACAAATCGCACAGAATTTTGACTGGGTACACAGTGTTGATAGGCTTAAAATTGCCAAACGACTTAATCAACAGCGATCTGATAATTTGACAAAACTCAATGTTTTGTTGCAAATCAATATTGACAATGAGCCGACTAAATCAGGCATTTTCCCTAAACAAATTGATGACATTATTGTGCATTTTTCCACTTTACCAAATCTCACATTAAGAGGCTTTATGTGTATTCCCAACCCCGATAATGCCAAGCAAAGTTTTGCCAAAATGGCAAACATACTCAAAAAATATCCAAATTTAGACACGCTATCAATGGGTATGAGTCACGATTTAGAATTGGCCATTGAAAATGGCGCAACTTTTGTGCGCATCGGCACAGATATATTTGGCAAAAGAGGCTAGACTAATAAATAGAGATGGGCTGATAAATATTTGGTATAATTTTGTGTCTAAATTAGTGGTTAAATAATCATCCTCGCATTTAATTACTTCCTAATTTTGAGGGTTTTTTGGAGAAAGAAATGAAAAAAATAGCAGGTTTAATGGTAATGCTAATGGTGGTTATGGGTTTAACAGGTTGTGCCGCTACCACAATGATTAAGAAGGGAGATTTAGATACTCAGACTAAGATGAGCGCAACAATTTTCTTAGAACCAGTATCGCAAAAGAAGAGAGTGGTTTTTGTTAATATTCGCAATACATCAGACAAAGATTTAAATATTGCAGCTAGAATCAAAAATACATTGGCTGGTAGAGGTTACACGCTAACACAAGATCCTGATGAGGCTAATTTTATGCTGCAAGCTAATATCTTAAAAGTTGGAAAATCAGATGCAAGAGCGTCAGCAGATGCTTTATCTGGTGGTTTTGGCGGTGCACTGCTTGGTAGTGCTATAGGCGGTAGTGGCAACTCTGCAAATAATGCTGCCATAGTAGGCGGTATACTTGGTTTTATCGGCGATGCAATGGTAGCAGATATTTACTATACTATGATTACCGATATTCAAGTTAAGGAAAGACCGCTGGCTGGTGAGGTTATCAACCAGAAACAAAATACCAGTATTGAACAAGGAACTGGAGCTAAACTGACGCAAAATGTATCGGGCGGGCAGGTTAACTGGAAGACATATCGAACTCGCATTGTTAGCACAGCAAACAAGGTGAACTTAAAGTTTGATGAGGCATTAAAACCATTAGAAAATGGCTTGGTTCGTTCTATTAGTGGTATTTTTTAAAACCATTGACTAAGTAAACAAAACAACCGTCTTTCTTGGCGGTTGTTTTGTTTTAAAACACTTGAATTTATTATTATGAAAATCAAAGTTTTAATTACAGGCGGTACAATTGACAAACAATACAACCCTCTAACGGGCGAGTTGTCATTTGAGCAGACGCAACTTGTTGATATGCTCAATCGTGTGCACTCAATGGCAGATACCTTGTCAGAAGTGTTGTTTTTGAAAGATTCGCTAGAGATAACGGATGATAGTCGAGCGTTGATTTTGTCCAAATGTCTTGTGTGCAAAGAAGATGCCATCTTAATCACGCATGGTACGGATACTATGGTGGAAACTGCTAAGTTGTTAGGTAAGAATATTCACGATAAAACCATTGTATTATTTGGGGCAATGGTGCCTTATTCAATCAATCAATCGGATGCGTTGTTTAATTTAGGCTTTGCCCTAAGTAGTGTGCAAACTCAGAAATTTGGTGTTTATATTGCGATGAACGGGCAATTGTTTGATTTTGACAAGGTGCAAAAAAATAAGGCATTAGGTGTTTTTGAAAACATCTTATAATGTTCCGTAATGCATAAAAAAATAGGGTCATAACAACTTAAGCATATTTAAAATCATGTTAAAGTACCGTTATGAAAGTAAAAAACAAGTATGTAAATCGTTCCCGTATTTAAGAGAAGAAATTTAGAGAAATAATTAAGTATTTTTCTCTTGATTTGAACGCAGTTCAAATCAAGGAATTAACAGGATTGAGCAGACAAACAATCAACAAATATTTA
>NZ_FXLV01000053.1 GCF_900180345.1 Bathymodiolus heckerae thiotrophic gill symbiont | reverse complement strand
GTCTAATTTTTGCTCAATTGTTAGATTTATTCTCTCTTTTCTGGTTTTTATTATTTGCGTCATTTTGACCTCCTTATTTTTTGTATTATAAGGCTATCTTTGTGTCTAAGAAAGTTAGATCATTACACTTTTAAAAAATCTCTCCATAACTACATTGTCCCAACCTGAGACCACTGCATTAATCCATTACAACTTATGAAACGCATAAAATAGCACCTTTTTACCCAAAAACTATACAGCAATCCTTGTAGGATGGCAAATAACTGGCTATTCTCCTCATTTTTGGATAAGAATGCACTATTTTTTTATATCCTCTAAGTCACACTGGGTTAATGCGGTGGTCTCTTAATATGTTTGTTTTTCTGTTGATGTTGCTCACAAGCAAGATTGTTAGCTTGCTTGTGGCAATAACCTCTATTGCCAGTATTACGAGATAGTTCTCGAGAAATAGTTGAGTTACTTCTACCCATTGAATTGGCAATAAAAGTTTGACTGTATCCTTGTTTTTTCAACAGGTAAATATGGTATCTTTGTTCGCAGGTCAATTGCGTATATTTTTTCCTATTTCACTCCTTTTCTTGTCAAGTTAAAGAGTGGTTAATACACTCTTTTGACCGACTAACGAGTGTTGCACTTATGATGTGAATCAAGTATCAAAGTTTTGCTAAAGCCTTGCTAGGACAGAGTTTAAAAAAAATACCAATTTGATAAAAATTGAATTTTGCCGATCATCCATACTTTATGCAAAGGTCTCTTATTTTTATAACTACAAAAGAATTGGGTGTATTACACCTGCTCAAAAGATGGCTGAGTTGGAAAAAGTGGCTTGAAATGTGTCAGACCACTACATTTTTTTTAGGCGATAATTTATCGTCAACTCAATCACAAATATCAAACCGTTATTGTTAGCAATTTGATGAAAAATCGTTAAAGTGATGATAAGCAACATTGCATTAGCCAGTTTTGGATTAATGCTAATTTGAGTGGTTTTAACTTCTGCTTTTTGCGTATTTGAGGTTGCATTACTTAAAATATACACTCATATCAAAGGTAGTAAATAAAGAAAAACCCTTGTTAAATATGTCTTAACAAGGGTTGATTGAGTGGTACGCCCTACACGATTCGAACGTGTGACCTACGGCTTAGAAGGCCGTTGCTCTATCCAGCTGAGCTAAGGGCGCAAAATATGGTCGGAGTGAAAGGATTTGAACCTTCGACCACCTGGTCCCAAACCAGATACGCTACCAAGCTGCGCTACACTCCGAAAAAACGATAATTATACTTTGTTAAGCACATTAATGTTTGATTTATTCTAGGAATGTTCAAAATAGGTATTGTGCGCTTTAAGTTCTGCTTCATTAGCCAAAATTACTTTAATTTTGGCACGATTGGTGTCAACTCTTGAAATTAAAGTTTCAGTATTTTTCTCGTTGTCATGGTTCTCGTCAAATAAATTAGTTTGTCCGCCCGTCATAGCCAAGTAAACTTGTGCCAAAATTTGTGCATCAAGCAATGCGCCGTGAACAGTACGAGCACTGGCATCAATCTCATAGCGACGACAAAGCACATCAAGATTGTGCATACCGCCAGGGCGTTGCTGTTTAGACATTTCTAATGAATCAATAACAGTGCAATTATCTTCAATGCGTTGCTCAGTGCCCATTAATGCCAATTCGTGATCTAAAAAACCAAGGTCAAAAGGGGCGTTGTGTATTACCAAGGTAGCTCCTTCAATGTATTCTAAAAATTCTTCGGCAATTTCTTCAAATTTTGGTTTGTTTTTTAAAAAACTGTCCTTGATGCCGTGAATTCGCTCAGAATCACCCACCAGACGGCTGGGTTGAATGTATTGATGGTATTCATTATTTGCTATGATTTCTCTGTTAATAATTTCAGTGCAACCAATTTCAATGACACGATGCCCTTCAGAAGGTTCAATGCCTGTGGTTTCAGTATCTAGCACAATTAGTCGTTCCATCGAATTCTATCTTCGTGTAAAATTGCCTATTTTATCGTATTTATAAGCTGAGATTATGACAAGAGTAACTGTGGAAGAGTGTTTAGATTTTGTAGAAAATCGTTTTGAATTGGTGTTAGTGGCAGCTAAGCGTGCGCATCAGTTAAGTTCTGGTGGGCACAGGTCAACCCTAGAGGTTGGCAAGGATAAACCAACTGTGGTTGCGCTCAGAGAAATTGAAGCGGGTTTGATTAACGCTTCAATCTTAACAGAAAAGTATGCTATGGAAATGGAATTAAGCGCACAAGAAAGAGTAGCAGATAACGCCAAGATGGCTGAAGTGGAAGCGGAATTATCCACCAGAGCAATTGATGAATCTTCTGATGAAATGAGCGAAGTAGTAAAGACTTAAGTGTGGTTATTTTTTCTATACAATTAAAAATGACGCATTTATGTCATTTTTTTTTGTATATCAAAAGTGCATAAACTTTTAATAGAGACCTTTGCATAAATTATGGATGATTAGCAGAATTCAATTTTTGTCAAATTGGTATTTTTTTAAACTCTGCCCTAGCAAGGCTAAGGCTAGGTTTAAAAAAAATTACCAAGTTGGTAAAAAAGTGGATTTTTAATGATTATTCATATTTATGCAAAGGTCTTTAATAATTTCTAGAAAATTATATTAGTGCTTAATGATAGTTAAATTTCCACATAATAAGTGTGTATTATTCTTAAATAATTTAATCAAGAGGAGGGTTTAAATGGTCAATAACAACAACGACTATTGGAAAGCCAATATTGCGCTTATTATTAAGTGCTTGTCTATTTGGTTTGTGGTTTCATATCTATTTGGCATTGTACTGGTAGATGTGTTAAACACAGTTAGACTTGGGGGGTATAAATTGGGTTTTTGGTTTGCACAACAAGGTTCAATTTACACATTCGTAGTATTGGTTTTTTACTATGCAAAAAGCATGGGGAAAATCGACAAAAAATTTAATGTTCACGAAAAATAATTAATGAGAGAATGCAATGGATTTACAAACATTAACAGTTTTATTTGTAGGGATAACTTTTGCAATTTATATCGGCATTGCTTTTTGGACAAGGGCAGGCTCAACGCATGAGTTTTATGTAGCGGGCGGTGGCATTCACCCTATAGCAAATGGCATGGCGACAGCGGCAGACTGGATGAGTGCAGCGTCATTTATCTCAATGGCTGGTTTAATTGCCTTTTATGGATACGGTGGCTCAGTATTCTTAATGGGCTGGACAGGTGGCTATGTGCTTTTGGCGATGTTGCTTGCGCCTTATTTAAGGAAGCATGGCTCATTTACAGTACCAGAATTTATATCCGATCGTTATTACTCAAAGGCTGCACGCGTTGTTGCGGTGATTTGTTTGATTATTGCCTCAGTAACTTATGTTATTGGTCAAATGAAAGGCATTGGCGTGGCATTTTCTAGGTTTTTAGAAGTTGAGTATGAAACTGGCTTGGTAACAGGCATGGTTATTGTTGCATTTTATGCAGTGATGGGCGGTATGAAGGGGATTACTTATACCCAGATTGCTCAATATGTGATTATGATTATTGCTTATACGATTCCAGCGGTATTTATTTCATTTATGTTAACTGGCAACCCTATTCCACAATTAGGATTGGGCAGTGAAATGGCAGATGGAACTTATCTTTTGGACAAGCTTGATCAAGTTGTTACCCAACTTGGGTTTACCGAATACACTACGCAAGCAAGGCTTAGCACGACAAATATGTTTGTTTATACTTTATCACTTATGATTGGTACAGCGGGTTTGCCACATGTTATTATGCGATTTTTTACTGTGTCTTCGGTAAAGGCGGCTCGTGAATCAGCAGGCTGGGCGTTGGTGTTTATTGCGCTACTTTATACAACAGCACCTGCGGTTGCAGCGATGGCAAGATTAAATCTAATGCAAACGATTGACCAGCCAACTCAGGCGCAAAACTTAGCATATGCAGACCGTCCTACTTGGTTTAAAAACTGGGAAAAAACAGGTTTATTGAAGTTTGAGGACAAAAATAACGACGGTTTAATTCAATACACAGGTGACAAGAAAACCAATGAAATGGTTAAAGTAGATAAAGATATTATGGTGTTAGCCAATCCTGAGATTGCAGGTTTGCCGAATTGGGTGATTGCAATTGTAGCGGCGGGTGGTTTGGCAGCCGCCTTATCAACAGCTGCTGGGTTGTTGCTGGCGATTGCCTCATCGATTTCACACGATCTACTTAAAGGTGTTTGGCGACCTAATATTTCTGAAAAAGATGAGTTAATGTATTCAAGGATGTCAATGATTGGCGCTATCTTGGTTGCGGGTTATTACGGCTTTAATCCGCCAGATTTTGCCGCAGGCACGGTTGCGCTGGCCTTTGGTTTGGCGGCATCCAGTATTTTCCCAGCACTGATGATGGGTATATTCTCTAAGAAAATGAATAAAGAAGGTGCGATTGCAGGTATGCTTTCAGGTATTGGTATTACTCTGCTATATGTGTTCCAACACAAAGGCATTATGTTTGTAAAATCAACTTCATTCTTAGGCGATATGGGTCCTAACTGGTTCTTAGGTATTGAGCCAAATGCATTCGGTGCAATTGGCGCATTGGTTAACTTTGCAGTGGCGTTTCTTGTTATGAGTCGCACCAAAAAGATACCTAAAAAGATTGAGAAGATGATTGAAAATATCCGTATTCCAGTATCTAACTAACATTTTTCAAAAGTGCTTTTCTAACACTCGGTGCTGTCGGGTGTTTTTTTATTTAAAATGAGGCCTTTGCATAAATATGGATGATTAGCAGAATTCAATTTTTGTCAAATTGGTATTTTTTTTAAACTCTGCCTTAGCAAGGCCAAAGCTGGGTTTAAAAAAATTACCAAGTTGGTAAAAAGTGGATTTTTGATGATTATTTATATTTATGCAAAGGTCTCAAAATAAGGGATTATGTTTTTCAAAAATAAACATGTAATTACTTCGCTGATAGTTGCACCTATTTTGGCAATTATGAGTTATTTTGCCGTGGATTATTATGTTGCTGAAACGCCACATAAGGCAGAAGAAGGGCAATTGTATAAAATGTTGGCAAAGCCAAATTGTCGCTGGGAAAGTGGTCAATGCGATTTAACCAACGGTGATTTGGAACTCAGTATAACGCCTGAGAATAAAATTTATGGAAAAAATAATTTTTCCCTAACCTCTTCTGTGCCCTTGAATGGTGTTAAGTTTGCCTTGGTTGATAAAAAAAATGGCCATTCATTGCCAAAGTCAATGGTTTTGCTTAAATCAGATAAAACACTGTGGCAGTCTTCTCAGGTGAGTGTAACAAAGTCGGATTTCATACAATTGGTTATTTCTGTTAATAACAGTGTTTTTTACGCCGAAGTACCTGCTATTTTTACTTATAAAGATCGAGGCTATTGATAATGGAGATTGAAGATTTAGAAATTATTGACTTTCTTAAATCAACACTACCTCTTGATAGTGCTACACCATTACAACTAAAACCTTTAGTTAAAGAAATACAAATTGCTTATCGAAAACGAGGCCATGTATTAGCTATCAAGCCTGATTTTTTATACTTAGTGCGCAAGGGTGCGGTGCTGATTGAGGATGAGAATGAAAAGTTGTTTTCTATTTTGAGTGAAAGGCAATGGTTTGGTTATAATACGCAATTGGCGCTTTATTCACACAGTTGCCAAGAAGATACACTTTATTACCGAATCCCTAAAAAGCTTTTTTTTAATCTTTTTGATGATCAATCTAGGGTCAATCATTTTTTTGTTGATGCAGGGTTAGAGGCAAGCATTAAAGCGCAAAATATTATCAAACAAAACAGTTTATTGGACAACTCAGTGCTCTCTATGTCAAGGGCTAATGATGTTTATACGGTTGATTTAAAAACAAGTATCAGCCAAGTTGCTACGCTGATGAGCGATAAACGGGTAACCTCAGTTGTGATTACCGACAATGATGTGTTGTGCGGCATTGTGACTGACCGAGCATTTTGCACAAAAGTGGCAGCTGTTGGGCTTGATGTGTCTCACCCGATTGGGGATATTATGACCCTTAATCCGATTTTTATTGAGCATTATAAAAGCGGCATTGAGGCTATGTTGTTAATGGCAAAATCAGGCATTAGGCATTTACCAATTGTTAAAAATAAGCAAGCAATTGGCATAATTACAGCTGCAGATTTGTTAAGAAAACAAAGTCATAATGTGGTTTTTCTAATTAATGAAGTTTTGGTGTCAAATACAATAGACGAGTTGAAAAAAATATCTAAGCAAGTGCCACTTTTATTGCAACATGGTTTTGATGCTAATATGGATGAGCATGATATTACTTATTCTGTTAGTTCAGTAGGAAGGTCAATTAACCAACAATTGTTAAAACAAGCAGAAGTATTGTTTGGAGACCCACCTATTGCTTACGCTTGGGTGGTGGCAGGCTCCTTGGCAAGATCTGAGCAAATTGCGCATTCTGATCAAGATAATTTATTAATTTTATCTGATGAGTATGATGAGCGTTTGCATGGTGATTATTTCTCTAAACTGGCTCAGTATGTTTGTGATGGCTTAAACGCATGTGGATATGTATTTTGCCCAGGCGATGTGATGGCAATTAATCCCAAGTGGCGACAAAGTGTTGCTGTTTGGCGTTCTTATTTCAATCAATGGATTTCATCTCCTGACCCTAAAGCACTTATGTATGCCAGTATATTTTTTGATTTAAAGTGTATTTACGGCACACCTGAGTTGTTAAAAGATTTAATGACAGAGGTTTTTACTAAAACGCGTCAAAATACAATTTTTCAGTCACATATGGCACACAATGCCGAGCACTACAAACCTCCTTTGGGATTTTTTAGAAACTTTATACTTGAGGATAATGGTGTTAATAAAAAATCATTAAATTTAAAGAAAAAAGGCGTGGTGCCCATTGTTGACATTGCCAGAGTGTATGCTTTGTCACATGGGGTTAGGGCGGTTAATACTCAGGGAAGACTAAGGGAATTGGCAGATGTTGGTGGGTTGAGTGCTTCGGGTGCAAAAGAGCTAATTGAAGCGTACAAATTCATTAACTTGGTGAGAATAAAACATCAATCTCGGCAAATAAAAACCAATCAATCAATTGATAATTTAGTGCCTACCATTGAAATATCGTCCCTAGACCAAAAACACCTAAAAGATGCTTTTAGTATTGTCTCGAATATGCAAGCAGCGATGAGTTCGCAATATCAAACTTCGATATTATTATGAAAGACCTTTGCATAGTTATACAAAGATTTTTCCCAAAATATTATCAAAAGTCTTTATTAAAAAAACCAAATTTATCCAAGCCTTTGATTGACTATTTATCCACCCCTTTAATTAGCCAAAACACATTAATTGAAGAGATTGAGTTTTTGGTGCTTGATTTTGAAACAACGGGGCTGAATGCCAGCAAAGAAAAAATAATAAGTATTGGCTACACAGTGATTAAAAATCTGCATTTATTGGCTTCATCCAGTCGGCACTTGCTTGTCAATCCTAAGCAGTTGTTGAAAGAGGAAAATGTCAGTATTCATCAATTAACCGATGACAATCTACAACAAGGTGTGTCGTTGCAAAATGCTATGGATGAGTTGTTTAGCGTGATGCGTAATAGGGTAGTGGTAGTACATTTTGACAAAATTGAAAAAAACTTTATCAATCATGCGTGCCACCATTTGTATCAAATTAATCGTTTGCCAATGATAATGCTGGATACTTTACAAATAGAAGCTAGGAAAATGTCAAGATTTCAAGGTTACATACAAGGCGATAATTTGCGTTTGTTTACCTTGAGAAATAAATATAATTTGCCGAGATATAAAGCGCATAATGCCATGCAAGATGCTATTGCCACTGCTGAGTTGTTTTTGGCGCAGGTGGATTATATGGGTGAGGTAAAATCCATTAAACTACATCAAGTTTAACAAATAGTTTTCTAAAAAATTAGTTTTTAGGTATTATTCATTCCTCTATTTTTAAAGCGAGTTAATATTATGTACCCCATTGCAAAATCAGACAAAACACCTCTTATCGATGAGAGAGCTTATGCAACAATGTACCAAGATTCAATTGAGAATTCGGATGAATTTTGGGGTAAACAAGCCAAGACATTTTTAGATTGGGACAAAGACTGGGCGCAGGTTTCTAATATTGATTATACTAAGGGTCAAATTGAGTGGTTTAAAGGCGGCAAGTTAAATGTGGCTTATAATTGTATTGATCGTCATTTGCCACAACGCGCCAAGCAAACAGCAATTATTTGGGAGGGGGATAACCCAGAAGTTAGCCAAAAAGTCACTTATCAAGAGCTTCACGACGAAGTGGCAAGACTCGCTAATGGATTGAAAAAACTCGGTGTTAAAAAAGGCGACAGGGTTTGTATTTATATGCCGATGATTTTGCAGGCGAGCTACGCTATGCTGGCTTGCACACGAATTGGTGCTATTCATTCAGTGGTATTTGGTGGATTTTCGCCTGAGGCGCTCAAAGACAGGATTTTAGATTCTGAATGTAAGGTGGTTATTACTGCCGATGAAGGTTTGCGTGGTGGTAGGGCTACGCCACTTAAAGCCAATGTTGATAAAGCACTGGCAACTTGTGATTGTGTTGATACTGTGATTGTCGTGCAAAATACCAAGGGCGAAGTAGCGTGGGGCGAGCGAGATATTTGGTATCATAATTTGGTGGCAGATATGTCGAGTGAGTGCCCATGTGAGCCGTTTGATGCAGAAACCCCATTGTTTATTCTGTACACTTCGGGCTCAACAGGCAAACCAAAAGGCGTGGTGCATACAACAGGTGGTTATCTGCTCTATGCCGCAATGACACACAAATATGTATTTGATTATCAAGAAGGCGATGTGTATTGGTGTACAGCAGATGTTGGCTGGGTAACGGGGCATTCTTATATTGTTTATGGTCCGCTGGCAAATGGCGCAACTACGCTGATGTTTGAAGGTATCCCGACTTATCCAGATGCGTCTCGTTTTTGGCAAGTGATTGACAAACATCAAGTTAATTCATTCTACACCGCACCGACTGCCATTCGTGCATTAATGGGTGCAGGCGATGAGTTTGTGGACAAAACCAATCGCTCTAGCCTCAGAATTTTAGGCACAGTGGGTGAACCAATCAACCCTGAAGCATGGGAATGGTATTATCATAAAATTGGTAATGGCAATTGCCCAATCGTTGATACTTGGTGGCAAACAGAAACAGGTGGGCATATGATTACGCCACTACCATACGCTACTGCATTAAAACCCGGTTCAGCCAGCAAGCCCTTTTTTGGCATCGATCCGCAAGTGGTAAACGAAAAAGGCGAAGTACTGGAGGGAGAGGCCGAGGGGATTTTGGTGATAGCCAAGTCTTGGCCGGGGCAAATGCGCACCCTTTATAACAATCACGAGCGTTTTATGGAAGCCTATTTTTCTACTTTTCCAGGCAAATATTTCGCAGGTGATGGCGTAAAACGAGATGCAGACGGATATTATTGGATTACAGGTAGAGTTGATGATGTTTTAAATATCTCAGGACATCGCCTAGGCACGGCAGAAATTGAGTCGGCTTTGGTGCTACATAAAAAAGTCTCTGAGGCGGCAGTGGTTGGCTATCCACATGATATTAAAGGGCAAGGAATTTATGCCTATGTGTCCGTTATGAATGGCGTTGAACCAACTGATGAATTAAAAATTGAACTGGTCAAACAAGTTCGTGGCGAAATCGGCCCGATTGCCACAGTTGATAAAATTCAATTCGCCCCTAGCCTGCCAAAAACCCGTAGTGGTAAGATTATGCGTCGTATCTTACGCAAGATTGCTGAAAATGATTATGACAATTTGGGCGATACTTCTACGCTAGCAGAGCCAGAGGCGGTAGATGACTTAATTCAAAACAGAATTTAGTAATGAGACCTTTGCATAAATAGTCAACCCTTAAAAACCACACAACAAACTGATTTATAACAATAAAACCACAATATATCACAGACAAATCAACCAGATTTTGATAAAATACCCTATCTTTCTTGGTCGTTTTGCTGATAAAAAATG
>NZ_FXLV01000052.1 GCF_900180345.1 Bathymodiolus heckerae thiotrophic gill symbiont | reverse complement strand
GGTCGATAGCCTCGTTTGCCAGTATTATGTTTAATCTCACGTGAGATAGTTGCCGGACTTCTGTTTAACAGATTGGCAATGCCAATCTGATTCATATGTAGTTGTAAACACGCTTTTATCTGGTATTTGTTGATAATTCATTGCAATTTCCCGTAGTAAGAAAATAGCAAAGTTTATTACAACTGGCTATTTAATTACAATTAAAATTGCACTTGTTATGCGAATTCAAGATAAATAAAAAATGCTTGAAAATCAATAGCATGATATTACAGCCAATAAAAAACCACCTTAAAAGGTGGTTTTTTATTGCTTTACTGAAGTTAATCAGCATCTAATAATGTATTAATTACTTAACAGCATCTGAGTTAGACTTAGCAGTTGCATCTGCGTAACCTTTAGCGTAGGCATCAGCTTGTGTCTTAGCAAAAGCGTCTGCTTGACCTTTAGCATATGCATCAGCTTGACCTCTAGCAGTAGCTTCAGCAACGCCAGTACCTTTAGCGTCAGCAGAACCTGAATACTTGTTGTCAGTTTTGTTCTTAGTGTCGAATTTCAAACCGAAATCTGTGTCGTTCATCCAGTTGTTAGCGCCATTGAAAGGGCCCCAGTTAGAACCACCGTTGAAAGGACCAGCATTTGAGCCACCATTCATAGGGCCCCAGTTGTTGCCACCGTTGAATGGACCAAAGTTTGAACCGCCATTCATTGGACCCCAGTTAGAGCCACCATTCATAGGACCCCAATTAGAGCTGCCATTGTTGAATGGGCTCCAGTTACTGTTGTTGCTGTTACCATTGTTAAAAAAACCAGCTGAAGCTGATGTTGCTACTACGATAGTAGCGATTGCAATAATTTTTTTCATTGTATTCTCCCAGTTAAAATTTAACACACCATTATTGATGTGCTTTGTATCAGGCTTTTTGCCTTGATAAAAGCACATTATACAGTAACTATATTAGAAATCAATTATATTCTAATATTATTTTTAATAATACATAAAAATGCTTTTGCAATAGGATTTACAGCGTAAAAAATAAATTAAATAAAAATTCTTTAAGCATCACAAAGCATCGATCATCGCATCGCCGAATTCAGAACAAGACAATAATGAGGCACCGTCCATCAGTCTTTCTAAATCATAAGTAACCGTTTTATTCTGAATGACGCTTGACATTGCATTTAGCACCTTGTCGGCTGCCTCGTTCCAACCCATATGACGGAGCATCATCTCTGCTGAGAGGATAATTGAGCCTGGATTAACTTTATTTTGTCCTGCGTATTTTGGCGCAGTGCCGTGTGTGGCCTCAAATACTGCTGTGGTATCAGATAAATTAGCACCCGGTGCGATACCAATGCCACCTACTTGCGCTGCCAAGGCATCTGAGACATAGTCACCATTTAGATTAAGAGTGGCAATCACTGAATATTCCTCTGGACGCAATAAAATTTGCTGTAAAAAAGCATCAGCAATCACATCTTTAATAGTGATAACTGTGCCAGTATGTGGATTGGTGAATTGACACCAAGGGCCATTATCAATAACTTCAGCGCCAAATTCCTCTTGCGCAAGCTGATAACCCCAATCTCTAAACCCACCCTCAGTGAACTTCATAATATTGCCTTTATGCACTAAAGTAACAGAATCTTTGTCATTATCAATGGCGTATTGAATAGCGGCACGAACTAGGCGTACCGTGCCTTCTTGAGAAACAGGCTTGATGCCAATACCAGAAGTTTGCGGAAAACGAATTTTAGTAACACCCATTTCATTTTGCAAAAAATCAATGACTTTTTTTACTTCTTCTGTGCCTGCTTGGTATTCAATACCCGCATAAATGTCCTCGGAGTTTTCTCTAAAAATCACCATATCGACTTTCTCAGGTGCTTTGACTGGCGAAGGCGTGCCTGCAAAATATTGCACTGGGCGTTGACAAATGAATAAATCAAGTTCTTGGCGAATTGCCACATTAAGTGAGCGCATACCGCCACCTACAGGCGTGGTAAGGGGGCCTTTGATTGCCACAGCAAACTCTTGAATGGCATCCAGTGTTTCTTGGGGTAAATATTCGCCATAAAGTTTATTGGCTTTTTCACCAGCATAAATTTCCATCCATTGAATGGCTTTTTTGCCGTTATAGGTTTTTTCCACAACAGCATCAATCACTTTTTTCATCACTGGTGAAACATCTCCACCAATACCATCGCCCTCAATATAGGTAACAATCGGCTGATTCGGCACTTGAATAGTGCCATTTTTAAAAGTAATTTTTTCACCATCAACTGGCATATGAATACGCTTTTTGTTCATCTTTTAATTGCTTATTGAAAAACGCAGTATTTTAGCATCTTCGCCATCGTAATAGTATTTTTTACGGATATCAATAACCTTAAACCCCAATTTTTTATAGAACAATAAGGCGTTGCAGTTAGAACGGCGTACTTCAATAAAAATGTCTTTAACACCTGTCACACACAGTTTTTTGAATAATTGAGCGCCCAATCCTTGTTGTTGATAATCAGGATGAATGCAGATATTTAATAAATCAACAGAATCTAGTGAACGCAACGCAACACTGTAGCCCAACACCCGTTCATCTTTAAAAATTAAAGTCGCCAGAATATTCGGATTACCCAAACTCTGAGTAAATTGCACTCTACTCCAAGGCGTTTTATAAGCAAGGTACTCTATCGCCAAAACGGTATCTATATCTTGCACTCTAAATGGACTAAAGGAAATCATTTAAAAATCCAATAGAGTAAATTTCTTAAAGAAAATATTGGTAGGCTTTGTTATCGGTTTCATTTTGGTAGAAGTAGCCGAGTTCGTCAAAACTACGCTCAATGTCTTTAACATTATCAACTTGTAAGCCGATTAACACACGACCAAAATCTGAGCCGTGATTACGATAATGAAATAGGGATATATTCCAATTGGTACCGACTTTTTTCAAAAAGTCCAATAAGGCGCCAGGATGTTCGGGGAATTCAAAACGATACAAGACTTCGTTATCAACTTTTGCTCTGCCACCGACCATATAACGAATATGGCCTTTAGCAATAGAATTATCACTCATATCCAATACATCAAACGATTTAGCAAGTTTACTTAATAAGGCTTCTTTTTCACTTAGCCCTTTGCTGAGTGCCACACCCACAAAAATACGCGCTTGATCAGAGGGTGTATAGCGATAATTAAATTCGGTAATTGCGTGCTGGTCAAGTAATTGACAAAATTTTAAAAAACTACCAGGTTGTTCGGGAATAGTGGCGGCAATAATAGCTTCACTGTGTTCTCCTAAATCAGCACGCTCAGCAATATAGCGTAAACGGTCAAAATTCACATTTGCCCCTGAAACAATGGAGACTAAGTCTTCATTTTCAATGTTATTTTGCTCAACATACTTTTTAAGTCCTGCTGTAGCCAAAGCACCAGACGGCTCTGCAATAGAACGCACATCCTCGTAAATATCTTTAATCGCTGCACAGATTTCATCGTTACTTACCAATATAACTTCATCCACCACTTTTTTGGCAATTGGATAGGTTTTTTCACCAATTTGCTTAATAGCCACACCATCAGCAAAACGCCCGACTTCAGGTAATATGATGCGTTCTCCAGTTTTGAGTGCTTGATAAAGAGTTGGCGAGTCGTTTGGTTCAACACCAATCACTTTAATATTAGGCGCATAATGTTTTAGGTAAGTCGCCATACCCGCAATTAAACCGCCACCGCCCACAGGGATAAATACTTTGTCCATATTTGGCAATTGCTCTAACAGTTCTTTGGCAATAGTTGCCTGACCTGCCATCACTTCAATATCATCATACGGGTGGATAAACACCAAATCTTGTTCTTGTTCCAATTGCTTGGCATGCTGATATGCATCATCATACATATCGCCATACAAAATTACCTTGCCGCCTAATTGCTTAACAGCATTAACTTTAATTTTAGGTGTAGAAAGTGGCATGACAATAACGGATTTAATACCAAGTTTAGTGGCAGACATTGCCACGCCTTGTGCGTGATTACCTGCACTTGAGGCAATCACACCTTTGGCTGCTTGTTCAGGTGATAAACTGGATATTTTTTGATAAGCGCCTCTTAACTTAAAAGAATGAACTGTCAACTTATCTTCACGCTTTAAGTGGACATTATTTTTACTGCGTTCGCTTAACTGATACGCCAAACCCAATGGCGTTGGGCTGACAACATTATAAACGCGTGTTGAATTAACCAAATCAATAATATTTTCCATGTAACTCCTTTAAATAATCAACGCTCACATAAGTAGCATTAGTGTCATCACCCTTTATAATAGTAAAAGGCTTATTTGGCTCACCTAAGTTATTAAGAACAACCATTGCATTATCGAAACTGTGTAACTTGGTATATTCATTAACAGTAACCAATGTTTTTAAATTGGCATCTGTTGCTGACACAATGCCATTATGTGAATCTTCAAAAACAATACACTCATTAGCCTCTAAATTCATTTTTTCTAACACCCAATGATAAATATCTCCCGCTGGTTTAAGATTTGACACTACATTACCTGCACCAATCACCTCAAACCAATCCAAAGCATCACGCCCTAAAGTATTAACAATCAACGCATCAACATTTGCAGGCGTGGTAGTGGTGGCAATTGCCAATCTCAGCCCCGCTTCACGCGCTTCATTAAACAAACGCACTACGCCAGTTCTCAAAGGAATGTCGCCTGCATCTACAAGACGCACATAGATTTTGGTTTTTAAGGCGTGCGTTTCTTTGGCAAATGCATCAATATCATCACACTCAAACTCAGGTTCATGTGTTTTTACATAATGCTTAATGCGTAACTGACCACCCGTCACATCCAGTAATTGATGATAAAGTTCGTTTGACCAAACCCAATCTAGTCCTAATTCTGCAAATGCTAAGTTGAAGGCGACCAAATGCCCATCTCGCTCGGTGTTAGCAAGCGTCCCGTCAACATCAAAAATAAGAGCTTCAAGTGCCATAAAAAATTTATAATGTAAAAAAATTGCTATTTTAAGGCAGTTTAGGTAAAAAGGTTATTTTTTTAATTAAAAACTTATTATGTCAAAACCTGATTTTCAAAACATTCCCGATTACAAACTTAAGAAAAATGAAGATTTTATGTCAGAAGGGCAAGTTGAGCACTTCCAAGAAAAACTTAACGCTTGGATGAAACAATTAATCAGCGACGCTGAATCCACTATTACCCACATCCAAGAAGACTCCTCAAAAGTAGCAGATGATAATGACAGAGCCACACTTGAAGAAGAATTTGCACTTGAATTAAGAACTCGAGACCGTGAAAGAAAACTCATTAGCAAAATTGAAAAGACTTTGCATTCTATCGAAATGGGGGATTATGGCTATTGTAAAACCTGTGGTACTGAGATTGCTTTAATGCGCTTAGAAGCTAGGCCTACCGCAGATGAATGTATTGATTGTAAAACCATAGCAGAACGCAAAGAAGTCTGATTTTCAGCGTATTTTTATTTTTTCCTTATAAAAATTTAGAAAGCCTGATAATTATAGATTGAGACCTTTGTATAAATCAACCCAAACCAGTAAAATAGAAGCCATCTAAACAACCCCAAAAAATACTTAAAAAATGCCCTAGAAAACACACAACAAACCTCATTTGCAGATTCTCTCGTTATCGAACATAAATCCCTATCAGGGCTTGATGATGTACATAACATCATCAACTGGAATGAGATAGAACAAAACCTTATCCAAACTGTATTCATCGACACATGGTACGCCTGCTTATCCACCACTGATGATGTTTAAGATTTTAATTCTTCAAGCTTGGTATAACCTAAGTGATAAAGCTTTGGAAAAGCAAATCGCTAGGGATTTAATGTTCAGGCATTTTATTGATTTACCTTTGTCCGAGAATGTGCCGGATCATTCCAGTATTTGGCGTTTTAGACAACTGTTAAATACAGAAAAACTGCTAGAACCGCTACTAGAACAAATCAACATTCACTTAGAGACCACTGCATTAACCCAGTGCGGCTTAGAGAACATAAAAAAATAGTGCATTTTTATCCAAAAATGAGGAGAATAGCCAGTTATTTACTACCCTACAAGGATTGCTGTATAGTTTTTGGGTAAAAAGGTGCTATTTTATGCGTTTCATAGGTTGTGAGACCTTTGCATAAATAGGGATGATTAGCAAAATTCAATTTTTTCCGGATTGGTGATTTTCTTAAACCTTGTCCTAGCAGGGCTAAGGCTGGGTTTAAAAAATTGCCAAGCGGGTAAAAAGTGGATTTTTGATGATTATTCATATTTATGCAAAGGTCTCGTTGTAATGGATTAATGCAGTGGTCTCCTTTGGTTTACTCCAGCTTCATCATGGTTTAGGCAAGGCAAGATACCTTGGCCTAGAGAGGAATAAAGCTAGAACTCAGTTAATTGCATGAGTCACAACTTAAAGACTGGTTTGAATATATTCAAACGAATGCAAAGCCTGAGAGGTTGCTGTGTTTAAAAGCTGGAATAGTGTAAAAAAGTAAGAAAATAAACGCTAAAAATATCTATTTGAGACCTTTGCATAAATAGGGATGATTAGCAAAATTCAATTTTTGCCAGATTGGTGATTTTCTTAAACCTTGTCCTAGCAGGGCTAAGGCTGGGTTTAAAAAATTGCCAAGCGGGTGAAAAGTGGATTTTTGATGATTATTCATATTTATGCAAAGGTCTCTATTTAAAGATGATTTGTTAGATTTTTATGCAAGGATGAAAAAATCTGGGAAATTTTTTAGAGAAAAATGAAAAGAATGGAATTTTGGAGAGGAAATTATGAATTATTCAAAGGTCTCAGATTGTTCTATTTTTTAAAAATGTTGGTAAGGCTTACAAGCCTTGTCTAAGTCTTTGATGGTTAGCCTGCATTGAGAGATTAGGTTTTTCGATGTTATAACCCCAATTTTTGTTAGTATGATGCCCAACTCTTGTTGAACGGCTTTAAGTTTACTGATGTGCGCTTCTGGTACGGTAAAACAAAGTTCGTAATCATCACCCCCTGCCAATGCTACGCACCAGTCACTTGTGTTGGCAATGTGTTTGCTAACTTCTGCTGATAATGGCAATGCATCCAAATCAATAATGGCTTCAACCTTTGAGCGGGTCAAAATATGTGATAAATCTTGTTGTAATCCATCAGAAATATCAATACAGCTATTGGCAATACCTAATAAAAACTGCCCCAGTTTTATTTGTGGTTCTGGATGATTAAATTTTTTCAATAGCGCAGTTGATGGGCTTTGTTGGTTTTGTAATTGTTGCCATGCCAGTGCGGCATCACCCAGTGTGTTGGAAACAAATATACTGTCGCCTACTTGTGCGCCTGAACGCAGCAGAGCTTGGTTTTTTTCCAAAGTTCCTGTGGCGTTAATAGTGATACTGAGTACGCCTTTGGTAGTGTCGCCACCAATCAAACGAATGCTATATTGTTTAGCAAGTGCCTTTAGTGACTGGGAAAACGCCTTAAGCCACTGTTCGTTCACGCTTGGTAAAGTGAGTGCCAACGAAAAATACAGCGGAGTTGCGCCCATGGCAGCCAAATCACTCAAATTAACTGCTAAGGATTTATAAGCAATATCTTGTGGTATGGTATCTGCTGGGAAATGCACACCTTCAATCAGAGTATCAACAGTAGTGGCAAGTTGCTGGTGGCTATTGACAGCAACTAAAGCACAATCATCGCCTATGCCCTGCCCCCAGTCAAAATATTTTTCAATTAAATCAAATTCGTTCATTGAAGTCCATTAAACGAAAATCTACATATAAGCATTGTCGGTCTTAGTATGGTCTGTTACATCACGCACGGAGTTAATTTCTGGAAAATGCGCCATAAGTTGTGCTTCAACACCTTTTTCCAAGGTTGATTGAACCGACGAACACCCCTGACAACCACCACCAAAATTAAGAATAACATCCATTTGCTTAGTAATCTCAACTAATTCAACAAAACCACCGTGGGAAGCAAGCCCAGGACTAATATCGGCAGCAATTATATATTTAATTCTTTCTTCCAATGGTGCATCATCTTTCGGCTTTTCGCCTTTGGCATTAGGAGCTGTGATGGTAAGTTTTTTGCTTGACCCTTCTTCTTTTAGCGCTACTTCTGAATCTTTTAAAGCGTTAAAATTCAACTCATCAATATAGACAGTAAACCCTTCATATTCAAATTTTTGATAAGTTTTACCCAAATCTTTAGGGAAACAAAAGTTAAAAGAAACTATAGCGGCTGGTGTGCCCGCTTTTTCAACATCTACTTTTAAACCTAAATTTTCTTCATTTTGTTGGGCAAATAATTTGGCAACATAAATTTCTGCTTCATTTGTAATAGTAAGCATAGTTATCCTCTTTTAAAAATTATATTATCAATCAAACGAGTTGATCCTAAAAACACTGCGCATAGTATCGCAATTTTACTCGTATTATCAGTGATTTGTTTAAGGGTATTTGCATCTAATATTTCTAAATAATCCAGCTTAAAGTAGCGTTGTAATTGTTTGCTAGCAGATTTTCTATCTAACTCACCTTGGCGTAATTGATGTAGGGTTTTATAAAGTTGTGGTGCAATATTGCGCTCATCTACGCTCAAATACTGATTGCGTGTACTCATCGCCAACCCATCCGCCTCACGCACAATTTTGCCAGCAATAATTTCTATCTTTGAAGTAGTGCCAAGTGAAATAAATTGCTTAATAATATGCAATTGCTGATAATCTTTCTGCCCAAAAACTGCTACAGCAGGACGAATCATTTCAAACAAGCGCTCAACCACCTGCACCACGCCATTAAAAAAATGCGGCCGTGATTTACCACACAAAATCTGCCCTATCTCGCCCACATCAAACTTCAAATCCATACCATGCGGATAAATCATCTCAGTATTTGGCGTAAATACACAATCCACTTTTTGCTTTTCTAGCAATGCCAAATCAGCAACCATAGTGCGTGGATAATCAGCAAAATCTTCACGTTCGCTAAACTGCGTTGGATTGACAAAAATACTTACCACTACTCTATCCGCCTTTTCTCTTGCCAACTCAATCAACGATAAATGTCCTTGATGTAATCCGCCCATGGTCGGTACAAAAGCGATTTTTTCGCCTTTATTCTGCCATTTTTTCATTGCATTTATATCGTTAATGATTTTCATATTTAAAATTATTTACTTAGAATACGCTTGAAAAAATAATTAAACACCCAATACAACCATTGCCATTACTAAACGAGCGGATCATCTCAAAATGATAATACGCACTTACAATATCGTTGAATATTGGCATAAAATTTTACCCAATTTTTTAACTATTCTACAATATTATCCAACAAATGGTGTCGAAATTTATAGTGCATAGAGACCTTTGCATAAATAGGGATGATTAGCAAAATTCAATTTTTGCCAGATTGGTGATTTTATTAAACCTTGTCCTAGCAGGGCTAAGGCTGGGTTTAAAAAATTGCCAAGCGGGTGAAAAGTGGATTTTTGATGATTATTCATATTTATGCAAAGGTCTCGCATAGTTTTTTATATAAGAAAACCTCTGCATAACCCCTAAAAATAAACTCTAAAATTAAAAAAATCTATTTTTTCTAAGTAAATCTATAAAAATCCAACTTTTATCCAAAAATAGGTCTATTTTCTTGCTTTTTTATGTTGATTTTGGGTCTTTTTATTAAAAAATACCCAATAATCCCTAAAGCGTTATCAAATCTTTGTAAACATTGGCTGCTCTGGTTAAATTATAAGCAATGGCTTTAAGATTAACCTCATTGGCAACCTTCTCTAAGCTGATATAATGAGCCCATAAGTGCGTTTGAGCGTACCAAAAGTACGCTCAACGACAAACCTTCTTTTGCTGATTGCCTTATTACGCACTTTATTCCAACGACTCATTGGCTTTCCTTTGGGCTTTTTACGCATAATGCCATCTCTTAATTTTTGTGCTTTAAGTGCTTCGCTATTAGCTTGAGAGGCTGCCCCTTTGTCATATAAAACTCGTACGCCTGTATGGTTACTTGCTTGCTTGATATTTTCTTCAAAATGAGTCGTTTACAAGATTTTTAGGGTTAATTTAGGATTTTTTTGGTTTAATGCAGGGGTCTTCACAGTTTTTTAAGCTTAAAAAACGACATTAACACAAATACACAGCGTGAAAACAAGCACAAATCTTGAATTCGCATAACAAGTGCAATTTTAATTGTAATTAAATAGCCAGTTGTAATAAACTTTGCTATTTTCTTACTACGGGAAATTGCAATG
>NZ_FXLV01000051.1 GCF_900180345.1 Bathymodiolus heckerae thiotrophic gill symbiont | reverse complement strand
TCTCCATTTATATATCATGTTTCTACGAATGCCTAGATCTCTTGCAAGTTGTGCCACAGAGGTGTTAGGTTGATTTGCCAAATGTAGGGCTTCTAGTTTAAACGCTTTGGTAAAGGCTGTGTATTTTCTGGTCATTTTGGACTCCTAAATTGTTGTAATTTGGTGTCCAGTTTATTAGGGGAACTTCAGGGAAATAACACCTTAAGGATTTTTAACAAAAAGACCCAAAATCAACATAAAAAAGCAAGAAAATAGACCTATTTTTTGGATAAAAGTTGGATTTTTATAGATTTTTTTAATTTTAGAGTTTGTTTTTAGGGGGTATGCAGGGTCTTAGATTGTACAAACCCTCATATTTTATAACCCCTAAAAAGGATAAAAATTTCTTTTGTTATTATGCAATAAAAAACCCAAGTAAAAACTTGGGTTTTTTGTTGAAATTAAAAATATGATTTATCAAAATTCACCAACTTAAAAAATATTTAAGTTGGTGAATATTAGCATAAGTTGTTAATTGCTGGGTGCGCCTGAGCCTCCATTATTTAAGTCACCCCAAGCTGTGATTGAGCCATCGGGCTTAAGGGCAACAAAGGCATAATAATTGGAATAAATCTTGGTATAGCCACTGTCGGTGGGTGCGCTTGAGCCTCCATTATTTAAGTCACCCCAAACTGTGATTGAGCCATCGGGCTTAAGGGCAGCAAAGGCATAATAATTGGAATAAATCTTAGTATAGCCACTGTCGGTAGGTGCGCCTGAGCCTCCACGATCTGAATAACCCCAAGCCGTGATTGAGCCATCGGGTTTAAGGGCGACAAAGGCACCTTCAGTTGAATAAATCTTGGTGTAGCCGCTGTCGGTGGGTGCGCCTGAGCCTCCCCAATATGAGTCACCCCAAGCCGTGATTGAGCCATCGGGTTTAAGAGCAGCAAAGGCGTAACGAGTTGAATAAATCTTGCTATAGCCGCTGTCGGTAGGTGCGCCTGAACCTCCATAACTTGAGTCACCCCAAGCCGTGATTGAGCCATCGAGTTTAAGAGCGGCAAAGGCATCTGTAGTTGAATAAATCTTGGTATAGCCGCTGTCGGTGGGTGTGTCTGAGTCTCCATGATCTGAGTGACCCCAAGATACGATTGAACCATCGGGCTTAAGGGCGGCAAAGACATAACCAGTTGAATAAATCTTGGTATAGCCACTGTCGGTGGGTGCGCCTGAGCCTCCCCAATCCGAGTAACCCCAAGCCGTGATTGAGCCATCGGGTTTAAGGGCGGCAAAGGCGTAACCAGTTGAATAAATCTTGGTATAGCCGCTGTCGGTAGGTGCGCCTGAGCCCCCATGATCTGAGTGACCCCAAGATGCGATTGAACCATCGGGCTTAAGGGCGGCAAAGGCATAACCAGTTGAATAAATCTTGGTATAGCCACTGTCGGTGGGTGCGCCTGAGCCTCCATAACTTGAGTTACCCCAAGCTGTAATTGAACCATCGGGCTTAAGGGCGGCAAAGGCATAACCAGTTGAATAAATCTTGGCATAGCCACTGTCGGTGGGTGCGCCTGAGCCTCCATCAGTTGAGTCACCCCAAGCTGTGATTGAGCCGTCGGGCTTAAGGACGGCAAAGGCAGCAAGATTAGGAGTATTTGATGCGTTATAAAGTCCACCAAAATTATTATGAGCACTAGAATAATCTATTTCAGGAAAACGCCAATACTCTACTGAAAAATTACTACTAATATTTTGCCAAATATATGAATTACAAAACTCAAACAAGTTGCTGGCGGTGTTATAGCGAATTGCACCTACATTATTGACATCACATTGACTGTTACTATTGCCAACTTTGATACCTACAGTTACCACAAGTTCGTCTCCCCCTTTAAGACTCACTTCATTACCCATTTGAGTAAAGAACGAATCGGCATCATCGGTGTGAGTAGTGCTAACATCTAAGAAGTAACCGCTAGTGTTGTCATCTACTGCTTTGTCAGAAGTAGGGAAGACAGAGTGTGAATAGGTGCTAGATTGTGTGGTGGATTTACCAAAGGCTAGATTAATGCTGTTGTTGGCATATACTGTAGTTGGTAAAATAATAACAGAGGCTAATATTAAAGCATGAGTAAACTTTTTGCTGGTGTAAATTAAATTCATTTTTATGTATTCTCCTTTTTAGATTCTATTATGAGAGACCTTTGCATAAATATGAATAATCATCAAAAATCATCCCTATTTATGCAAAGGTCTCTATGAGTATAAGGTTAGTTAAATTTTTTGTCAAATATTTTTAAAAAAACTGAGAAACAAGGTGTTTTTTAGATTTTTATAGAAAAATTTTGTGTTAGATGGGTTAATCTTTATGTAGTTGATGTGTCTAGTGGTGGGAAGTGAAAAAAAGGCATTAAGGGCATTGGCAAAATTATTCAGCTTCTGTTATACTTTTAAATTCTTGTCTTTTGGCAGAGTATTCAAAAAAATTAAAGGAGTAAAAGAATGACTGATTTTCAAATATTTTCTATAGTATTGGCAACGCTAGTGGTGTTTTTTATCTTAAAATCCATCAAAATTGTCTCACAAAGCGATATTTATATTATCGAAAGGCTGGGTAAATTTAATCGTGAGCTTAGTGCTGGCTTTCATGTGGTTATTCCATTTTTAGATGTGGTGCGTGAAAGAATTACCATTCGTGAACAAATTATTGATATCCCTAGTCAATCAGTTATTACGAAAGACAATGTTAATATTACTGTTGACGGTCTAGTTTTTTGTAAAATACAACATGCCAAAGAGGCTATCTATAATGTTGTAAGTTTTCACAGAGCTATTTCATCTTTGGCCATGACAACCATTAGAAGTGAGATTGGATCCATGCAACTTGACGAAACTTTGAGCAACAGAGAGAGTCTTAACGCTAAACTACAACTAGAACTTTCTGATGCTGCCAATAACTGGGGCTTGTTAGTAACCAGAGTAGAAATTAGCGACATATCAGTGCCTAATGACATCGAAGAGGCGATGAACATGCAAATGAAAGCTGAGCGAGAAAAGCGTAGTATTGAGTTGAACGCTCAAGCAGAAAAAGAAGCGGTTATTAGGCAGGCCGAAGCGGTTAAACAAAGTGAATTTTTAAAAGCAGAAGCAATTGAAAGAATGGCAGATGCCAAGAAATATGAGCAAGAAAAAATAGCCGAAGGTCAACAAAAAGCCATTACCATTATTAATGAGGCTATTGCAAAAAATAAAAATTCAGCAGAGTTTTTATTAGCAAAAGATAGAATTAAAGCGTTTAATGCTTTGGCAAGTAGCAATTCAAAAGATAAAATTGTCGTGCCTTATGAGGCAACAGAGTTGATTGGTAGTTTGAGTATTTTTAAAGATATACTACAAAAATAACATTATGGAAAGCTTATCCAGCACACTGCTACTCACGATTGGAATTTGTTTAATTTTTTTAGAGATTGTATTTTATTCATTCTTTATTATTTGGCTGGGAGTGGCTTTGGTAATAGTGGCTATTATTCAGTATTTTATGCCATTGCCATCCATTTGGATTCAGCTTGTATTGGCAAGTGTTATCTCTATTACTTTATTTGCATTGTTTTACAAACCGCTTAAAAGTTTTGTCAACAAAAGCCCCGGCCTTAAGGATGATTTTATTAAACAATATGGCAAGGGTATGATTAAAAACCAAATGTTAAGTTATCAAGGTAGTTATTTCAAAGTGGTTAATTATGATATATCTGCTTTAGATGGTATAGAAGTGACGGTGGTTAAAATAGAAAAAAACAACGCTTGGATAAAATATGAGTAATTCAATTTATCAAACGATAAAGGGCGTTTCTAGAAATGTGGCAATATTTTCATTGCAGAAGTTTTAATAATAGCAGTTACTGAGCTCAAAGACGCCATGAGAATCATAATGAGACCTTTGCATAATCCATAATTTCCAACCCTAATTTCAATCTTTATATTTTAAAAAAATATTTCCAATTTTCCTCAAAAAAAACCTCAAAAAACCTTGCTTTCCTAGGATTTATGCTGAATTTATGTAAATCAATGGACATTACAACCTATTGATTAAAATTTAACGACACAGGGGTAAGAAAGTGTATAATGTGCGTTCCCTTGCTTGACTGAGTGCTTACTTGGCAGGCTTTTTTTTATAATAACCATAAGGAGAAAACACTCATGAGACACTATGAGATTACACTAATTGTGCATCCTGACCAATCAGCACAGGTTGAAACAATGATAGGCAAATACAAAGAAATGATTACCACTGATGGGGGTAATATTCACCGTGAAGAAGACTGGGGTCGTAAGCACCTCGCTTATCCAATTAACAAAATTTACAAAGCACATTACTTAATGTTAAACATTGAGTGTGATCAAGAAACGCTCGATAAACTAAATTACAATTTCCGTTTTAACGATGCTATTTTAAGGAATTTAATTATTTCCAAGAAAGCAGCAATTACTGAGCCTTCAATTATGATGACTGCTAAAAATGAAGATAAAAAACCGAGTGGGAAATAGGAGATTATTATGGCTAAGCAACAAAAAAGAAAACACAGACCTCAAATTAAAATCAACAGTTTTTGTCGTTTTACGGCAGCAGGTGTTAAAGAAATTGATTATAAAGATGTAGAGACTTTGTTAAAAAACATTGACGAAAGTGGCAAAATCACACCATCAAGAATGACTGGCACAAATGCTAAATTTCAGCGTCAATTGACCACTGCAATCAAACGCGCTAGATTTTTAGCGTTGATTCCTTACACTGATAAACACAAAAAATAGGAGTTAATTATGCAAGTAATTTTATTAGAGACAATGGGTAAATTAGGCTGTTTAGGCGATGTGGCAAATGTTAAAGCTGGCTACGCACGAAATTTTTTAATTCCACAAGGCAAAGTAAAACCAGCAACTGAGGCTAATATAGCTGAGTTTGAGGCGATTAAAGCGGACTTAGAAGCGAAAGATGTATCAACAGCTAAGGCAGCACAGACTAAGGCAGACGCAATGGCAGATGTGGTTTGTTCACTGAAAGCAAATGCAAGCGAAGAAGGTAAATTATTCGGCTCTATAGGCACAGCAGACATTGTTGCAAGCTTAGCGGCGGCGGGTCATGAAGTTGAAAAACGCAACATTAACCTATCTGAAGCTATTCACCATATTGGCGAATATGATATTAGCATTACGCTACACACTAATGTCAATGTTGGTATTAAAGTTGTGGTTGAAGCCGCAGAAGAAGAGCGATAACTTACTAAAAATTAAGTTAAAATTAAAACCCTCTTTGTGAGGGTTTTTTATTACTTTTTATACTAATCTATGGATATAGAAAACACCAATATAGCACCAAATTCAATCGAATCAGAGCAATCTGTGCTTGGTGGATTGTTGCTGCATAACGAGGCTTGGGATGAGGTAGCCGATGCGCTGGTAGCAGATGATTTCTACACTGCTTCTCACCGACTTATTTTTGACGCCATTGCCTTGTTATTAGAACACAGCAAGCCTGCGGATATTTTGACAGTCAAAGAACGCCTTAAAAAAATGGGCGACGAAGAAACGGTAGGTGGCTTTGCCTACTTGGCACAAATTGCTGAAAACACGCCGAGTGTTTCAAACATTCAAACTTACGCTAAACATGTGCGTGAATTGTCAGTCTATCGGCAACTAATTCGAACCAGTCAAAAGATTGCTGATGCGGCTTACCGCCCAAAAGACATGGAATTACAGCAGTTAATTGATATGTCTGAGAGGGAAATTTTCGCCATTGCTGAGCAAATTAGTCGTGGCAAGCAAGATGTTGTGAATGTCAAAAATGTAACTAAAAATATAACCAATTTAGTGCAAGAATGGGCAGAAAGCAAAGGCGGGCTTACTGGGCTAGAAACAGGTTTTACGGAATTAGACAAAAAAACTTCTGGCTTGCAAAAAGGCGATTTAATCATTATTGCAGGCCGTCCTTCGATGGGTAAAACAGCACTGGCAATGAACATTGTCGGCAATGTGGCTATTGAACAAGGCAAACCCGTACTGGTATTTTCACTAGAGATGCCGACTGATGCATTAATACTACGAATGATTTCTTCGTTTGGACACATTGATAGCAAAAAAATCCGTGCAGGTGAAATGACAGAAACAGACTGGAGCAGTTTTAGCCACGCCGTCACTGCAATGGATAAAAACGATATTCTGATTGATGAAACCCCCTCTATTACACCAACAGAAATTCGGGCAAAAGCCCGTCGAATTAAAAGAAAATACCCTGATTTGGCGTTAATTATGGTGGATTATTTACAATTGATGACGGTGTATGGAAAAAGTGAAAATCGAGTGCAAGAAATCTCTGAAATCTCTCGCTCATTAAAAGCACTGGCTAAAGAAATAGAAGTGCCAGTAATTGCCCTATCTCAGCTGAATCGTGGCGTTGAATCCCGCCCTAAAGCCAACAAAGGGCGTATGCCACAGATGTCTGATTTGCGTGAATCTGGTGCGATTGAGCAAGATGCGGACATTATTGGCTTTGTTTATCGAGACGAACAATACCATGACGAAAGTTACGCCAACCCAGAAGAAGTCGGTAAAGCAGATTTAAAAATCGCCAAGCATCGTAATGGCGAAACTGGTACGATTAAACTGGCATGGATTGGTCAATACACCCGTTTTGAAAACTTGGCATTCGACGACCAAATGCAAGGCGCACCTGAGGATTGGCAAATCAACGCCGCCGACAATAACACACCTAATTTTGACACAGAGGTGTTTTAACAGGTGCGTGCTGTTGCCACCATATCCCAATCCGCACTGGCACATAATTTATCCATTGTTAGACGGCAAGCGCCACAAGCAAAAATCATGGCAATGGTCAAAGCCAACGCCTACGGACACCATCTAAATTTAATCACACCGCTGATTGAAAATGCCGATATATTGGCAGTCAGTGAGTTGTCAGAGGCACGGCAACTACGGCAATTAACCCACCTCCCTATCCTGCTGTTGTCAGGCATCTACACCACGCAGGAACTGCAAGAGGCAATCGATTTAAACTGCCAGATTGTCGTACATCACTCATCACAGGTGCACTTGATTAGTAATAGCACCCAAGCATTGGGCGTTTGGCTAAAAATTGACACAGGTATGCACAGGCTCGGTTTGTCCAATGAAAAATACCAGCAATGTTTGTCTGATTTTAAGGCCAACACGCTGGTTAATATTGAATGCGTGATGAGCCATTTCGCCTGTGCAGATGACACAAGCCACCCTATGAACCAACAACAACTCTCAGAATTTAAAACACTAACAAACAGCAAAAACAATCGCTCAATGGCAAACTCCGCTGCAATTTTGTCACTACCAGCATCGCTGTTTGAGTTTGTGCGCCCTGGCATTATGCTCTACGGCGCTTCTCCTTTTGCTGATGATAACGCCGATTTAAAGCCCGTCATGCAATTATCAGCACCCGTACTCCATCTCAAAACCATTCAAGCGGGGGAGACGGTTGGCTATGGTGCAAACTGGACAGCTGAAAATAAAACCACCCTAGCCATCATTGGCATTGGCTATGGCGACGGCTACCCCCGCCACGCCAAAAATGGCACACCTGTATTGGTTAACAACACTTTGTGTACCTTGGCGGGGCGAGTGTCTATGGATATGATAGCCGTGGACATTGCAGATACCAAAGTACTGATTGGCGATAGTGCGATTTTGTGGGGCGACGAAAAACTGCGAGTGGAAACCGTTGCAGAATACAGCAACACCATCAGTTATGAATTGTTAACTGGCGTTAGTAGTCGTGTTAAATTTGTGCATGGTAAATGAAACATTTTATCCAAATCAGCGACTGCCATATTGACGACACGGCGCAATCACTGGGTGTTGATAGCCAAAAAAACCTCGCAACCGTGGTTAATAAAATCACCACTCTGCCTAGCGATGCCCTACTCATTAGCGGTGATTTAACCCATAACGGCGCCCTTCAATCTTACAAAATACTAAAAAAAATCCTCTCACCTATTCAAACTGATATTTTTGTCATTGAGGGTAATCATGACAATTTTGAACCTCTAAATGCTGAGTTTTCATCCTGTTTGTTTACTCAATTTACACTAGGGTTGTGGGATATTATCAGCATCAATTCCGTGCAAATAGGTAAAACCAGCGGCTTCGTCAGCCAACACGCACTCGCCAAATTAGACCAACAACTCAGCCACTCCAGCGCCAAATACAGCCTTGTCGTCCTGCACCACCCCATCGTATCAATGAACAGCACATGGGACGACACCCTGTCTTTAGAAAACCCAGACGACTTATTTGCCCTACTTAAACGACACCCAAAAATACAAGCTGTGCTGTTTGGCCACGCACACGAATCAGCAGAATTCAACAAAAACGGCATCAAAATTATTGCCTGCCCTTCAACTGCCGTCCAATTTAATCACGAGTCAAGAATTGGTTTTAATCATTACACACTGCTTGACGACGGGCAACTTCACTACACAACACAATGGATATAGAAAATAAACACCTTAGGAGACCTTTGCATAAATATGAATAATCATCAAAAATCCACTTTTCACCCGCTTGGTAATTTTTTAAACCCAGCCTTAGCCCTGCTAGGACAAGGTTTAAGAAAATCACCAATCTGGCAAAAATTGAATTTTGCTAATCATCCCTATTTATGCAAAGGTCTCCTTAGGTCTTTGTACACACAATGCAACCCTAAAACTTACGCAGAAGTATCGGGACTATTTGCATCAAACTATCACAAAATTTTAAAGCTAATTCCCACACTACAAGAAACCACGCATGACAGCGCCATACGCCACGATAATAAACAAGATTTATATTTGTTTGTTGAAGAAAAAACACCCTATACTGGCACTTTTATTCTAACGCACCAACTAGATTCTATTAGGCGACCTGATATTAAATTTAAGGTCTATTTTGATGCCAAATTGTTAGAAGTGCTGTCAGTTTGTCACAAAACCACACTGAACACTGCGCACCCATATCTTGCACAATGTAGCGATATGAATATACAATGGGAACTTAACGCTTTTATTGAAAAGTGGCTAGATTATTGCTTAAACAAATATAAAAAAACATTATGGCAAACAATATCACAGTGAACACTGAAACCAAATTGGTGGTTGCTATTTCATCAAGGGCGTTGTTTGACCTCGATGAATCACATAAGATCTACAAACAACAAGGCGTAGAGGCGTACGCCAAGCACCAGCAAGAAAACGAAGAAGTTGTTTTAAAACCCGGCGTTGGTTTTACTTTGGTCAAAAAACTACTAAACCTCAACAGCACCAAAACCCCCATAGATGTTATTTTGCTCTCTCGCAACAGCGCTGATACAGGTTTGCGTATTTTTAATTCAATCGAACATTATGGCTTAAAAATTGAACGGGCTGCCTTTACCCGTGGCGAGCCAACGCATACTTTGCTAGATGCCTTTGAAGCAGATTTATTCCTTTCCAGTCATTATGAAGATGTACAAAAAGCACTAGAATCTGGCTTTGCTGCAGCCTCCATTGTCGGCACTGGATCCAAACACGTCCACGAAACCCAGCTGCGTATTGCCTTTGACGGTGATGCTGTGTTATTCTCCGACGAGGCAGAAAAAATCTACCAAGAACAAGGTATCGATGCCTTCGCAGAAAACGAAAAAAACGCCGCCAATGTCGAGCTTCAATCAGGCCCCTTCAAATCCTTCCTAAAATCATTACACACTATCCAGTCCTCATTCCCAGAGGCAGACAACCCAATCAGAACAGCACTCGTTACTGCCAGAGGTGCGCCCTCGCACAAGCGCGTTATCCATACCATGCGTGCTTGGGGTATTCGCATCGACGAATCCTTCTTCCTAGGTGGGCTTGACAAGGGACTATTTCTCAAAGAATTTGGTGCCGACATCTTTTTTGACGACCAGCACCAGCACTGCCAATCTGCTGCCCAATATGTCTCCACTGGTCATGTCCCTAATGGTGTTAATAATAATTGTTAATTCAGTTATGTTGAGGCAAGATTTGCTTCTGCTTTTTAGAGGTCTTGCTTCTAAATTTTTTTTATTACCTAAAGAGACCTTTGCATAAATATGAATAATCATCAAAAATCCACTTTTCACCTGCTTGGCGATTTTTTAAACCCAGCCTTAGCCCTGCTAGGACAAGGTTTAAGAAAATCACCAATCTGGCAAAAATTGAATTTTGCTAATCATCCCTATTTATGCAAAGCTCTCTATGAGTATAAGGTTAGTTAAATTTTTTGTCAAATATTTTTAAAAAAACTGAGAAACAAGGTGTTTTTTAGATTTTTATAGAAA
>NZ_FXLV01000050.1 GCF_900180345.1 Bathymodiolus heckerae thiotrophic gill symbiont | reverse complement strand
AGTGGAAAATGTAGAGAGTTATATTTATTTTTACAATTACAAAAGGATTCATTCAGCTATTGGGTATTTAACCCCAGCAGAAAAGATGGCTGAATTGAAAAAAGTGGCTTGAAATGTGTCCAAGTTGATTAGATCATTACAGTTTAGCTTAATATTTTTCTTACCTTAAAGTTTTAGAAATAAAATATAAAAAAAGACACCTGTGGGTATGCTAAAACAGCGATAATAGTTAGTGTCTATTATTTTGTGATTGGCTTTTGTCCCCTGAGCTGATAAATAAAAAAATAAGGAAATGCGATAGTTTACTATTGAGCAAGCCCGCCTTGCTTTACTAGAAAGTTTCTGTGTAGTGCATGAAGTGGGAAGCCTGCGGTAAACTTCAAACTTCCGCCTTGAGCCTTATGGTTCAGGTTTTAAGTCACACGAGATAATAGACACTCGAATTCCAGCTAATTAACTATGCAAACATTAAGGCACTCGCTCCGCAATCAAAGACACAAACTCTTGGACAATCATCGTGAGGCGTTTGCACAGCAACTGTTACAGCAAGTACAACAAATAGCAAGTTTCAAAAAGGGGCAAAAAATTGCCCTCTATTTAGAAAATGATGGGGAAATTAGCCCAAAACATATACAAAACTTCTTAAAAAATAAGAAAATTAGCGTCTATTTACCGATATTAGACGATAAAAGTCTTAAGTTTGCAAAAATTGGAGACAAGTTTAAAAACAACAAATTTGGTATTTCTGAGCCCATCTCTACTAACATATTAAGCGCTGAGCAACTTGATATTATCTTTATACCGTTGGTGGGTTTCGACACGCAAAAAAATCGCCTAGGCATGGGGGGTGGTTTTTATGACCGCACTCTAGCTTTTAAAAAACATCAAGAATACAACGCTAATCCAAAGATTTATGGATTAGCATTTGATTGTCAAAAGGTAGATAAACTCAACACCGAGCCTTGGGATGTGCCCCTTGACGCCATTATTACGCCAACAATAATTTATAAATAACTTGCCAAAGGATTTGAAATGATATGGTTAGATTTTATTAATGATGGATAATTTTTTTAGTGGGTTAAGGTAGAATGTATTTAGTGATTATAACAATTTGAGACCTTTGCATAAATATGAATAATCATCAAAAATCCACTTTTCACCCGCTTGGCGATTTTTTAAACCCAGCCTTAGCCCTGCTAGGACAAGGTTTAATAAAATCACCAATCTGGCAAAAATTGAATTTTGCTAATCATCCCTATTTATGCAAAGGTCTCAATTTAATAATAAGCCGAAAAGTGTGTAATATGAGTGAAAATCCAGCAGATTATTTTAAACGATATAGAGACTCTATTGGGTTTACAAACCAGAATAATGCAAAAATTTTTCTTGGTGGAAAAGATGTAATGCCCAGAGTGGACTTTGATTACATAGGCAATCTAAATGAAAGACTTAAAGGAATACTTGAAAAAATTAATAGCATCGCTGATAAACCTTATAAAAAACCAAGATTAAATAAATTTCTTAAAGACAATGTTGAACATCCTTATGATATTATTAAAAAAAATGGAATATTGCCAAGACTAAATAATCAAGGCAGAAGACCTGAGGCGGTTTTATTTTCATGGTTAAGGGGCTATTCAATAGCTGAATATTTTATTCCAACATTCTCAAAAATATTTAACATATTTGAGGATTCTATAAAAAAAATTGGTGATGATGATTTAAAAAATATTGAAACATTTAGAAGAAGCCCAAAAGCTGATTTTGAAATTAAGATAAACGATAAAAAAGTCAGAATTGAAGTTCAGTCAGGCTTTCAAGGTATAAACGATATAAAAGAACACAAAGTTAGAGAGGCTCGAAGGGTTTATGAGGAACATAAAGAAATATCTATTTGTATCCATATAGACCTTTTTAATGGACAGGTTGCTTTTGTTCGACTTGATACCATCAAGGAAAACGATGTTAATTTTATAACTCGGCAGCAAATGGAAGGGCAAAGTGTCTTTACAATTAATCAAAATTATTTTAAATGGCGCTTACTCGATCCTCTGCCACCTCTTGATGGGTTAGAATTGTCAATATGATTGATTTTCAGAAATTCATAGCTGTAGAACTTTTTTCTGGTGCAGGAGGGTTAAGCATTGGATTGGAAAGTGCGGGGTTTCAGGTGATATTGGCAAATGAAATTGAACGAGATTTTGCGAAATCTTTTGCATTAAACCATCTAAACTCAAAAATACTTTGTAATGATATTCATGCAATAGATTTTCAGCAAGAATTGCGAAAATTATCTGTTTCTCATGTTGATTTAGTTTCTGGTGGACCACCTTGCCAGGGGTTTAGCACGGTTGGCTCAAAAAACAAGAAAGACCCAAGAAACAGTTTATTTTACGAGTATTTAAGAGCTGTCAATGAAATTAACCCCAATTACATTATTTTTGAAAATGTTACTGGCTTTTCCACAATGTACAATGGATTTGCATATAGAGCTCTGATACAGGAACTTGATTTTATGGGGTATTACACAACTTCATCAATATTAGAAGCTTCTGATTTTGGGCTTCCCCAAATAAGAAAACGAACCATTGTAGTAGGCTGGAAAAAAACGCTTAATTCAGTCAAGCTACCTACGCCTACACACTTGAAAGAAGATAATTTATTCGGTATTCCGAAAAAATTAACACTGATGGACGCAATATCAGATTTGCCGAAATTAAATGCAAATGATTCGAAAAGATACTACCTTCAAGAGCCTCAAAATGAATACCAATACAAACTTAGGAATAAGGCAAAAAGACTAACTGAACATAATAGTTCAAATTATGGAGAGAAGATGCTTGAGATTTTATCGCTTATCCCTAAAGGCGGGACTGTAAACGATTTACCACAAAGATTAAGACCAAAGAAGTATTTTTCCAATACTTATGCTAGACTTTTTTCTGACCAGCCTACACCAACTATAACCAGAAATTTTGGCACTCCATCCTCATCCAGATGCGTGCACCCCTTTCAAAATAGAGCGTTAAGCACTAGGGAAGGTGCAAGATTACAAGGCTTTCCTGATACTTATCTTTTTTACGGCAGTAAGACCTCTAAAAATTTACAGATTGGTAACGCAGTGCCTCCAATTTTTGGAGAGGTAATAGCAAAAGAAATAATAAAATCTATGGATACACAAAAAGTAATTGATAAGACTTTAGGACAGGCGTGCGTTGTCGATAAGCTTTATGGTTGATTGCCAGCGGCTTGTTTTTGAAAAAAAGATTTCAAGGTTGAATTTTCATTAATCAGATTCATACCAAAACCTCGTAGCCACCTTACTGGCTCGCTATTTTCTTTGTAAATCCAGTTTAGTCCTGTCATGGTTTTTGCCATCAGTTCGTTATCCAACCTTCTGGCTCTGGCGTATTTTCTCAACACTGAATAATCTCCTAAAGTATGCTTATTGCAAAGTAATTGGTGTGATAATTCATTAACATCGGCGAAACCAAGGTTAACGCCTTGCCCTGCTAATGGGTGAATATTGTGAGCGGCATCGCCAATCAAGGCTAAATTTTGTTTGACATAGTCTTTAGCACTGCGTTCAATCAGCGGAAACGCTACAATATCGCTCAACACTTCAAACTCGCCAAAGCGATATTCTACCCCTGCTGATAGTCGCTGGGCAAATGCCTCAGGTGACAATGCTAATAATTCATCAGCAAGGTGATTTTCTGCTGACCAAACAATGGATGCTTCGCCCTTACTCAGTGGCAACAAGGCAATAATACTGGTGGATAAAAATCGTTGCCAAGTTGTGCACTCAAAATCCTTGGAAGAGTGAATATTACAAACAATGGCTTGTTGCTGATAATTGGTCTTACTAAATTCAATATTGACCAACTCTCGAAGTCGAGAACGCGCTCCATCTGCCCCAATTAACAAAGAACATTGCAGTTGTTGTCCGTCATCTAAACACAATTGATAGCCCTTATCGATTTTATTTATACCATTAAGTTTGGTGCTGATAAACGCCACTTCGGTATCGGTCAATGCAATAGACATCGCCGACTGAATACAGTCATTTTCTATAATATGCCCCAAATGCGTCGAACCATCATCAGTCGTTGAAAAGTCCAAACTGCCGTGCGAGTTTTCATCCCATACTCTGGTGTCGGTAAAGGCGTGCTTGCGTTGAATCAAATCCCATGCATTGATACTGCGTAAAAACGCTTCTGAAGTTGGTGTAATTGCACTCACTCGGGTATGGAAATTTTCTTTTATTACAGGATTGGGATTATTTGGTTCAATGATAGCAATACTTAAATCACGCTTTGCCATTGACAAAGCAAATGCCTGCCCGACCATGCCGCCGCCCACAACAACAATATCAAAATTACTCATTAAGATTCACCAGCTATCGTCATTTGGTTAATCAACACTGAGCCGACTTTGATGTTACTGCGATAATCCACATCGTTGCCTACGGACACAATGCCAAGCAACATATCTTTAAGATTGCCAGCGATAGTCAGCCCTGATACTGGATATTGAATTTCCCCATTTTCCACCCAAAATCCTAATGCACCACGAGAATAATTACCCGTTGTGCCATTCACGCCTTGCCCCATTAATTCCGTTACCACCAAGCCTTTATCCATTGCCTTAATCATCTCATCTAAGCCGCCATCGAAATTCTCCTCAATAATCACATTACTTACGCCACCCGCATTAGCGGTGGTTTTTAGCCCCAGTTGATTGGCAGAATATTGCCCCATTACAAAATTTTTAACCCGCCCATTTTCAACAAAATATTGCTCGCGTTTAAGTACGCCATCACGGTCAATCGCCTTAGCACCTAGTGTCTTTTTTGCAAAAGGGTGTTCACGCAAGCTTAACTCTTCTGGTAGCACAATTTTATCGATACTGTTTAATAAAAAAGTAGATTTCTTATACTGTCTAGCGCCACCCAATGCGCCCAAGAGTTGTGAAAACAATCCGCCAGAAAGTCGTGAGGTAAAAATTACAGGGCATTTTTGTGAAGACAGCGATCGAGCACCGAGTTTTTGTTGTGCCAGTTTTGCTGCTTTCTCGCCCACTTTCTGCGACGCTTCCAAGTCATTTGCATCTAGTGCTGTGGTATATTCGTAGGCTGTTTGCATCTCATCGCCTCGCTGTGCGATAAGCGCACAACTCAGTGAATGGCTGGTGCTGTTTTGTGAGGTAATCAGACCATTAGAGTTGGCATACAGTCCCTCACCTTGAAAACTGGATACTTCCGCACCTTCAGAATTGTTGATTTCATTTTGCGCAAGTGCCGCTTCTTCACAGGCTTTGGCAATGTCGATGCTATGTTGTGCGTCCAAATCCCAAGGATGATAGAGGTCTAAATCAGGCGCATCAAATGCCATTAATTCTTTAGGTGCTAAGCCGTTAAAAGGGTCGTCTTGGGTGTATTTTGCAATCAAACAAGCGGATTCGATGGCTTTATCAAGACTGTCCTTGCTAACATCAACACTGGATGCGTGTCCTTTCTTTTTGCCGAAAAACACATTAACCTCAAAGCTCTGATCTAAGTGGTATTGCAAAGTTTCAACTTTACCCAATCGCACTGCAGTAGAAACACCAGAGCTTAAATCAAGCACTATTTCATAATCACTAACTTGATGTTTTTTTAATAACTCAATGGCTAATTGTGTAGTTTGTTTTAAAGATGACATAATCTAATTCTTGGTTACCTCTAACGAATACAACCTTCGAGAATCAGCTTTTAAAACCTTAAAATGAAACCCTTGTAAATCAATCTCACTCGCTTGTTCTGGCAAATAAGTAAAACCAGCAATCACCAAGCCCGCTATGGTATCTACGCCTTCTACTTGCAGTTTAACGCCAAAGAATTCATTAAATTCTTCAATAGGTGTGTGTCCCTTGAGTAAATAACGACCACCGCTAAAATCAATAATATTGTCCTCTTCTAAATCATGCTCATCTTCAATCTCGCCCACAATTTGCTCCAACACATCTTCCAGCGTTACCAAGCCCGCAATCTCGCCATACTCATCCATTACCACCGCCATATGCGAGTGTTTTTGCTGAAAATCTCGCATCAATGCCCCCAAAGTTTTACTCTCTGGTACCAGCACAATGGGGCGCAAATATTCCTTGCAACTAAATTCTTTTTTCTGCTCATTAGACAAATGACCAAGCAAATCCTTAGCCAAAACAACCCCTTGAATTTTGTTTTTATCACTGTTGATAATCGGAAATCTGGAGTGTGCAGATTTAATCATAATGTCTAACAATTCCTTGGCATTCGTATTATGCTCAATCATTACCATTTTTAATTTTGGTACCATCACATCACGCACTTCCATATTTTCAAGTTGCATCACGCCCTCGATAAGGCTACGACTATGAGAATCAATAATATGGTTTTCTTCGGATTCCTTTAAGACTTGTAATAAGTCCTCACTTGAATTAGGCGAGGTATGAAAAAACTGCTTTTTAAATCTTTGCAAGAAAGGTAATTTCGATGGAGGTTGGTCTTCATTCATTTTTTCATTCATTTATATTTATATCAATTAAAGCGTCATTTTAACAAGGTTCAAGTTTTTTTGCCACCACGCATCTGTTTTCCTTGTGCGGCACGCTCTTTACGCACTTTTTTAGGGTCAGCAATCAGCGGACGGTAGATTTCAACTCGGTCTTTTTCTCTAAGTTTGGCATCAAGTTTAGCGATTTTGCCAAAAATACCTGTTTTGTCTTTGTTTAAATCAATTTGTGGATAAGTGTCTAATATGCCAGATATTTCAATCGCCTGCTGTAAAGTCGTACCATTATCCACCTCAAAACTTAGCAAAGTTTGTTTGTTTGGCAGTGCATAAGCGACTTCAACCAACATCACACAATGCCTGTGCTTGTTTAAAATCAAGCGTGCCTTCATAAATTGCCCGCCCTGTAATTGCTCCTATAATACCGTGATGTGCCTGCGTTAATAACCTAGAAATATCCTCCATATTGGTAATACCGCCCGAGGCAATAATCGGGATTGAGGTTTGTTTGGCCAAATCAGCAGTCGCCTCAATATTCACCCCTTGCATCATTCCGTCCCGTGCAATATCGGTATAAACAATCGAACTTACTCCATCTTGTTCAAATTTTTTCGACAAATCCACCACATGCAAATCCGTCTGCTGTGCCCAGCCCTGCGTTGCCACCAAGCCCTTATTTGCGTCCAAACCCACAATCACCTTACTAGGGAATTCACGGCACAATTCAGCCACAAACTCAGGATGCGTAACTGCCATCGTGCCAATAATCAAATAACTAACACCCGCCTCAATATAAGTATTGGCAATCTGCATACTGCGAATACCACCTCCAATCTGCACAGGTAAATCAGGGAATGCCGATACAATCTCAGTTACGCTTACAGCATTCACAGGCTCGCCCTCAAATGCCCCATTCAAATCCACCAAATGCAATCGCCTCGCCCCTTGTGCTACCCACTGCGCTGCCATCTCTACTGGGTTATCGGAAAATACTGTGGTATCCTCCATCAAACCTTGTCTTAGACGCACGCACTGCCCGTCTTTTAAATCTATTGCTGGAATTATTATCATTCTTCTGCCTAAATTTTTTTTTAAAATTGAATTTTACCCATGTTTCAATCAAACCTAGCTTCAATCCAGTTAGGATTTTTATAAATTCATCCCTTCAAGCAATAAAAACACAGAAAATAAGGCTAATAAAAAACAACTTAGATAAGCAAAATTATCTTTTAATAGTTTTGTCCCGAGCTTTCCAATAAATACATAAAGCACAAACAATAAGTTTGATACTAATAACATCATTACAGCAAAAATAAGAGAGTTTACAATTATTCCTTGGTTTAATTGGGTGGCAATAACCGCACCTGATGGAAATAATAGCCATATTTTTGGAGATAAAAGCATAATGATGGCCAGATTATAAACCGTTAAATTTAAATTGGCTTTTAGCTGTTTACTTTTAAAAACTTTATACGATAAATAGGCGGTATACGCACTACCTAGCAAATAAAACCACATACCAATATCGGAAAACAATTGGGATATTAGCTCAACAAACACCACGCAAATAATAGCCTGAGAAACTTGGATAGATAGATTCACAGTTAAAAACACTCTAAAGAAAAACCTTAGCACCTCTGTAACTGTTAAATTGCGTGTTGCCTCCATCACTGATAGCCATACTGGACCAGGAGTGATATAAAAAATTGCCCAGAAAACAAACAGTTTGTTAATAATATTGATATCCATAGTCTGTATTAATTACTGCCAAAAAGGTTTACTAGCTTCCCGTATTGCCTCTTCACGATTAATGCCAATATCTGCCAATTGACGATCTGTTAAATACAACAACTCTTTTCGTTGCTTTGAAATGGCGTGATATTTTTTTATCATTTTTAATAGCTGAGATATGCTCAATATTGCACGATACAATGTCATACTAAAACACTTAAATTTATTGGAGCGTTGGCACGCTAGGGTATATTTTTGTGTACTGTAATTCATAGCTTTCTCCATAGTTTTTCTCATTGGGGTAAATTATAGAATTTATATCTGAACCAGTACAGAGTCAAAATATACTTATTTATAGGGTAACAGATGTATATAATACCATCTGTTATTATATTTTTATATCAATTCTGTACTGCTTAATATGGAAAACACACTATACAATAAGATTGCCAACCAAATAATTAAACAAATTAAAGAAGGGGTGTACACGCCTGGAGACAAACTGTTGTCTGTTAGATCAATGTCTAAACAACAATCTGTGAGTGTGTCTACTATATTAGCCTCATATAGTGTCTTAGAAGAGCGTAGTTTCGTAGAAGTGAGGGCAAAATCTGGCTATTATGTACGCCGATCTCCAGCAAAAACATACTCACCACCACTAATTAGCCAGAAAACCTCAGCACCTCGTAATGTTACAAAAGCGCAACGGATTATGGAGGTTATCCATGACATTAATTCTTCCAATTTTATCAACTTCGCCTCTGCCATTCCTGGCAATGACTTTCCCGTCATTCACCAGCTTAAAAAAACCTTTTCAACCGTCGTTCGCAACAAAACTTTTCTCGGCATTGGCTATGACAACACTAAAGGCTGTGAGCCTTTACGCAAACAGCTAGCCAAGCGTTCAATGGATGCAGGTGTTTTGGTTTCTCCCGATGAAATTGTCACCACATCCGGATGTCAGAGTGCACTTGAGTTTTCCTTACGCGCACTCACAAAGCCTGGAGACATTGTTGCAATTGAAACGCCTTGTTATTACGGTTTATTACAGTTGATTGAAGCATGTGGACTTAAGGCGATCGAAATTCCTTCTGATGCAGTAACAGGCATGAGTATCGAAGCACTAAAATTAGCATTAGAGCAATGGTCAATCAAAGTTATCATTAGCCTGCCTTGTTACAATAACCCTATGGGGTCGCTAATGCCAGATGAGCACAAACGCCAAATAGTCGAATTAATCCATCATTACAACCTCCCCTTAATCGAAGATGATATTTACGCTGAATTAGGCTATAGCAGTAAACGACCTAGATCAATTAAATCTTTTGATGACAAAGATCAGGTTGTATTGTGCTCCTCTGTATCAAAAACTCTCGATCCTGGTTTGAGAGTGGGATGGGTTATTCCTGGCATCTACCAAGAAAAAATTGAATATCAAAAATTTGTAAGCAGCGTCAATGTATCACGCTTACCTCAATTAGCAGTAGCAGAATTATTAAGCCATGGAGGCTATGACCGTCATCTTCGCTTAGCGCGTGATACTTACAGACATCGAAGAGACCAACTGCTTGATTTAATTGATAAATATTTTCCACAAAAAACCAGAATATCAAAACCACAAGGTGGCTTTGTCGCCTGGATTCAATTACCCGAACAAATTAGCGTTCCTAAACTTTATGAAGACGCTAGAAACGAAGGCATATCGCTTTCTCCTGGAGATATATTTTCATCAAGCAATAAATATCAATCCAGCATACGCTTAACTTATTCCAACCCTTGGACGGTCGAACGCGTAGCGGCGATTAAAACTCTAGGAAATTTGGTCAATAGCCAAATGTAATAATGAAATAGAGCCTTAACTAGTTAAGTCCTAAAAAATAAACTTGAAACACTGTCATGATAATCATAGCAGTGTTTTCAAACAAATAATGGGGACAGGCTGAAGCTCCCCCACTTGACTGGACACCAAACTAATATTTTACGCATTATTTTTCTGTATCAATAATCTTTTTTGAGGTTTGCACCCAAGGTCAGGCTACGAACGAGCAAAGCCCCAACTTGGAACTTGTTCCAAGCCATAACTTAAGCCTTAAAGGCTTAATGTTAAGTTAGGGAATATTGTTGCGATAAAACCTCTTTTCATAATCATTAGGCGAGTAATAATCAATCGTTGAATGTCGCCTAATTTTGTTATAAAACACTTCAATATATTCAAAGAGACCTTTGCATAAATATGAATAATCATCAAAAATCCACTTTTCACCCGCTTGGCGATTTTTTAAACCCAGCCTTAGTCCTGCTAGGACAAGGTTTAATAAAATCACCAATCTGGCAAA
>NZ_FXLV01000049.1 GCF_900180345.1 Bathymodiolus heckerae thiotrophic gill symbiont | reverse complement strand
CTCCACTTATGGTGCATTAGAACTAAACCAAGACAGTAGTATTGAAGCGGTTCTTGGGCTTGTTAAAGGCAAACACGAAGTCAGCAGCAGTACCCATGTTGCTAATAACCAAGACAGCAACGGCTACTTCGCCAGTGTTGCCTATCGAGGTGATTTACAAAAAAACAAGCTCAATCTCTCACCTTTTATCCGCTATGATATCAGCCGCATTAAGATGAAGGCTAACAATATCCTAACTTCTAGCGAAACCACAACCGACAAAGCACTGGCTATCGGACTTGACTTGAGTAATAGCATCGACTACCGAGATGGCAAACTTAATCGCACCTTAGGTGTTGAATATAAAGCCAACTTAAGTAACGACAACACCGACTACCTGAGCAAAAATGCTGAAAAAGAGCTTACTATTAATATGGGTGTTGATTATCAAAAAGATAACAGTACTGTTTCTGTGAGCTATGAAAGAGTGCAATCTACTAACAACAAAGCTCATAGTGATGGTATTGAAGGTACTATTAGATGGAAGTTTTGATGGGTGGTAAGTGCTGATTAATAATATAAGGAAAATTATGAAAAATTCAATTGAAATGAAAAATATTAGAGGCGGACATCCAGTAGCTGTAGTAGTAGGAATTATAATAGCAGTTTATTTGGCTGCTATGACCTATCTTGTTGTTGATGCTAGCTAATTAAAACTTTTTTATTAATTTAAGACCTTCATATTAAGTTCAGGGGGTGTTGCGATAAAGCCTCTTTTCAGATTCATTGACCAGCCACACCTTGCGAGAATACAAATCAATCACAGTGGCTAAATACAGCTAGCCTTGTCTAGTGTGAACAAAGGTAGTATCGCTGACCCATTTGCTGTTAGGTGTTGCAGTATTAAACCCCCTGTTGAGAATATTGTTGGCAAAATTCTCATTGTTTCTAGATATTTTAACTTTTTTTGTGGCGGATGCTTAAAATAGGCACGATTCTTTTTTAAAAATCCTGAATTAGAGGAATTACCTGTGAATATTTAACTCTGTTGCTTGATGAATTTTCTGGACATCAATACGAAATCGCTAACATTCTTGGTGTTAGCGAAAGAAGTGTATATCGGATGATTAAGTGTTACAATTTAGGCGATTAAGAAAACGCCAGCTTTTTTTGGAAAGGCTGGCGTTTTTATGATGGATTTAGGTTATTTTCTAAGTCCTAAACGCGTAATTAGATTTGAATAAGCACTTACATCATTGCCCTTAAGGTAAGACAATAGTTTTTTACGCTGAGAAACCAAATGCAACAAACCCCTTCTTGAATGGTGGTCTTTTTTGTGGGTTTGAAAATGCTCAGTTAGGTGTTTAATGCGTGCAGTTAATAAGGCAACTTGCACATTGGTTGATCCAGTGTCGCCTTCGGCAGACTGATGTTCTTTAATGATGGCTTGTGTATCAATTGGCATAATAATGTTATGAGTCGAAAAATATAAAGGGGCAATTATACGCTAATTGTTTTTAATTTAGTAAAGATTTAGTAAAAAGAAGCTTTGCCTTCTGGGCGGGTTTTAAAGCGGCGGTGAATCCATAAGTATTGTTCGGGTGCTTTGAGAATTTGTGCTTGTAATATTTGATTAATGATGGTGGCATTTTGTAAAGTATCTGAGGTGGGGTAGTTGTTAAGTGCGGGGGAAAATTCTAGTTCATAGCCTGATTTATTGCGTGAGAAAGACAGCGGAATGACGAGTGTATTATTGATTTTTGCCAGTTTTGCGGTGGCATTGATGGTGGCAGTTTCCACGCCAAAAAACGGGGCAAATACGGAGCGTTGTATGCCCAAGTCTTGGTCGGGTGCATACCAAATTGGCAGTCCAGATTTAAGGGTTTTAATTAAGGCTCTTGAGTCTTTGGCTTTAATCATAACACTGCCATGTTGAGTGAATTGCTTGGTCATTTCTGCATCAAATAGAGCGTTATTTTGTGGGCGATAGAGGTCAGCAAATTTAAAATTTTGCAATAACATTCGCCCTGCTAACATCATAACAGTGAAATGCCCAACCAGCAGAATGACATTTTTTTTCTGATTTAGAGCATCTTGTAATATTTGTGTGTTTTTGATGTGATAGCGTTTTTTCAGTGCAGCATCGTTCAGGTAAAAACAGTTTGCAGACTCAAAAAAGGAGATACCGAGCGCTGTAAAATGCTGTTTAACCAATTGTTTAATCTGAGATTTGTTTTTATTAGGAAAACATTTGGTTGTATTTATCAGGGCAATGTTTCTAAAACGGGGTAATATCAGGTGAAGCAGTTTGCCAAAACCAGTGCCGATAGCAACCTGCGCTTTAAACGGTAATTTAGCGCCTAACCTCATTAAACCAATCAAAATCCAAGTTGGAATAAATTTAGGATGATAAAAATTTTGTTTTTTCATTAAAATGGTTTTTTATGCCTTATATTAGTCAAAATTTTATTAACGATTTGCCCAATCAAATTGACATTGTTGATTTGATTGGCAAACGCCTTACGCTTAAGAAAATGGGAAGCGGTTATCGTGCGCCTTGTCCTTTTCATGGTGGAAAAAATCCCAATTTTGCCGTTAATAGTCACGAGCAATTTTATCATTGTTTTAAATGCGGTGAGAGCGGTGGTGCAATTAGTTTTATGCAAAAGTATGAAAACCTAAGTTTCCCCGAAGCGGTTGAGGCGATTGCCAATGAATTTGGACTTGTTATTGAATATGATAGTAATAGCAAGCCAGCTGATCCTAAATTAGAGCGCTATCGTGAATTGTCTCAAAAAGTGAGTGATTTTTATGCACAACAACTTAAAGCCTCGCCAGCCAAAGAAAAAGCCGTTACTTATGCCAAAGACCGAGGCATTAGTGGCGAAATTGCCAAGCGTTTTGCCTTAGGTTTTGCCCCACCCAGCAATAAGGATTTATTACTGAATTTTGAGCAAAATGAACAGGCAACCCTAGATTTAAAAGCCTTGGGTTTGATTAAAACAGGTGAATATGGTGATTATGATTTTTTCCGTGATCGCTTGATGTTTCCTATTCATAGCAGCAAAGGTGCTGTCATTGCTTTTGGCGGTAGAGCATTTGATAACAATGCCAAAGCCAAATACCTTAACTCGCAAGAAAGCCCGATTTTCTCCAAATCAAGAGAGCTCTACGGGCTTTATCATGCACGCAAACATTCACGCTCAATGGATTATATCTTGGTGGTTGAAGGCTATATGGATGTGGTGGCATTGCATCAATCTGATATAACCAAAGTAGTGGCAACACTAGGTACTGCAACTACTGAGCAGCATTTGCAAACATTGGCACGCACGACCAATAATATCGTGTTTTGTTTTGATGGCGATGATGCGGGTCGTGTCGCTGCCTGGAAAGCATTAAAAATCGCCTTACCGATTATTAAATCTGGATTGCAAATCAAATTTCTGTTCTTGCCTGATGGCGAAGACCCCGACACCTTGGTTAAAAAAGAATCAACTCAGGCATTTGAGGTGCGTATTAGTAATGCATACCCACTGTCAAAATTTTTGTTTGAGCATATTCAAGCAGAAGTAGATTTTGACACTATTGAAGGGAAAACTTTATTTTTAGAAGAGGTAACGGCATTGATTGCACTTGTTACTCATGATGTTTATCAGCTGCAACTTCTTGAAGGCGTTGCGCAAATTGTAGGACAAAGTGTTGAACAGGTTATGGCAGTTTTTACCCAACAAACAGAGAAAGTCCAAGAAAAATCGCAACTGCAAGCACCAATTGATATGGAATATGAGTCTTTCATGCCAGATTTTTCTGATGAATATTCCATGCCAAATATCAGTTCTCAAGAAAATAACTCAGTTAAAGTGTTAATGGGAAGGATGATTAGTTTGTTGCTTAATTATCCGTTATTGGCCAATGATACAGTTGAAGTGAGAGTACGAAATATTGAAAAATCACAAGTATTATTAGATTTGGTGCACTCAGCGCAAATGGATGAAGAAATTTCTCAAGAGAGTTTAATCAAGCCTTTTAAATCTAAATTGGGTGTTTATCAGCGTTTACAAAAATTATGCACACTAGAGCCATTCCTGAGTGAAAATCAGGCGAGAGATGAGTTTTTATCGGCATTAAACAATGCCGAGAAACGCCAAGAAATCACCAAAGTAAAGGGCTCAATCGCAAGTGCTAAAACTTTAGAAGACCAGCAAAAAGTGATGGAAGGGATTGCTAAAAGCAAATCTAGAAAATAGATTATTTCTTCGCCAATAGTTTGATGGACTGGTCGCTACTTAAGATGTTTTCCATTGCTTCTTTAAACACCATTGCCGCAGAATTTGACCCTTCGCAACTTATTTTCAGTTTGGGTGTGTAGTGAGTGTAGCATTTTTTTGGATAATCAAGCCTAACCACCATAATATATTTTGGTTTTTTAACGGGTACAAAGCCGGCAAAGAAAGTGCGCTTTGCGCCTTTTTTGTTGTAACGACCGTTAACCACCATTTCCGCAGTTCCCGTTTTTCCTGCTACGCTATAACCTTTGATTTGTGCGCGATAGCCTGACCCTTGTTGTGAGGCAACCGCATCTAACAAATTGGCAATTTTATGGGTGGCAGTCTTGCTAAAAACTTGCGTTATTTTTGATTGTGCATTTACATTGTTAATAAGTTTTAATGCAGGAACAGCGCCCTCATTGGCAAACACCAAATAAGCCCGAGCAAGTTGCGCCAAATTGGCCTGCATTGGGCCATAGCCAAAAGACAATGAACGCTTATCTGATAACGCCCAAGAACTAAAATATCTCAGTAATCCAGAATTTTCAATACTGGGAATAAGGCCAAGTGGTTGCCCAAAACCAAGCTTATACCAAGTGTCATATAATTCCTTTTTCTCCAATCTTTCGGCAACATTAACTGTGCCTAAGTTATGCGATTTTTGCAAAATCTTTTTAACCGTCATTTGTTTATATTTTTTATCGGGTCTGATGTGTCCAATGCGTTTGGTCACATCAATTAACTCATCTTCGTTGGCAGTAATTTTTTTCTTATCAAGTGCCAAAAGCATGGTAAACGGTTTCATAGTTGAGCCTGGATCCAGCTTGTCTGCAAGCACTCGATTGCGATAATGTGCCACATTATAGACAGTTTTGTCATTTGGGTCGTCAGCAGGATAATTCACCATCGCTAAAATCTCGCCATTTGGCTTTAAGATGATAGCCGAGCCAGAATCGGCATTGTGCTTATTGACGGATTTTTTTACAGCAGCATAAGCGTGAAATTGGATATCAGCATCAATTGTTAATTGGACATCTTGACCATGCTTGAGGGATTTATGCACCACGGGGTTAAAATAAGATGCTTGAGAATCTTGATTAAAATTCAAATAAACAACCCCATCTTGTCCAGCAAGCGCTGATTCAAATTCACCTTCAATACCAGAAATCCCTTTTTTGTTACGATTAATGCGACCAATAAGTGGTGCCAATGAGGCGGATTTAGGATAATATCTGCGGGTATCAGTTTGTAGTCGAACGCCACGAATTCTTTCCGTTCTACAAGTTTTAACAAGACTGTAGGTTGGTTTATGTGTTTTTAGTTTGACAAATATCAGTGCCTTATCAAGCCAAGCAATTTTATCTTTTTTTCGCTTGGCTCTACAAATTTTTAATTTGACTTTTTTCAGTATTTTTAGGTTTTCAAGGATTGGGCTGGTGAGTCTGAGATTCTTTCGAATTACCAAATTTTTCCTGCCTGCGTGCTTACTGAGTTTTTTGTTAATTGCCGTTTGTAACGCTTGTTTTGGCATCATCAAGGCTTCAGCAAGTTTTGCGATAAAAGCACTTTGAATTTGTGTTGAGTCCAAGTTTACTTTTTTTAAAATCAAATTACTGGCAAGTACAGCGCCATTTCTATCCAGAATATCACCACGATGCGCTTTAAAATTAGAGACAGTGCTTGCTTGCTTGCTGGCTCTTTCTTGAATATTAACTTTGCCAGCACTTAGTGTATGAATGGCAACAGCACGATAAGCAAAAAAGAACATAAGTGCAAAAAAAAGGCTTTTAATCAGGGTTTGACGGCGTGAATAATGCTGAGTTCTGCCAGAAAATTTGAATAATGCCTTTAATTTATCCTTCATAATATGAGCGCTCTGACTTTGTTAGGGTGTTTCATTTTTAGCGCTTTCAAAGCCTTATTTTTAATTTTTTGGCCACTAATTTGTGTCGAGTGTTCGCTGAGTAGTTGTTTGTGCAACGCCATAATTTTTTGGTTTTCTTTTTGCAATTTTTTTGTTTTTTTGTAAATCAGGTGATTTTGGCTGTGCCAGAGAATTGTATAAAAAGACAACACGATAATAATAATACTGAGTGTAATGTTAAGTATGAGTGGTTTTTTAAACATTAGGTTTTGTGGTGCGTTGTGCAATTCTTAATATTGCACTTCTTGAGCGTCTATTGGCGCTAATCTCTTCTGAACTGGCAAAACTTTTGCCTAGGTCTCGCAATAGCGTTTGCTGTATGCCGTCATCTATAATTGGCAAACCTTTAGGCAGTTGTTTTTGTTTTGAGTATTTGCGCACAAATTGCTTCACAATCCGGTCTTCAATTGAATGAAAACTAATGACACACAAACGAGCTTCTGGTGCTAATACATCAAGGGTTTGTTCAAGTGTTTCAGAGAGTTGTTTGAGCTCTTGATTGATAAAAATCCGAATGGCTTGAAAGGTGCGTGTTGCAGGGTGTTTTTTCTTCTGTGAACGCACCACACTACTGACAATATTGGCTAATTGCAAGGTGGTTTCTAGTGGCGTATCTACTTGAAATTTTTTAATCGCATTGGCAATGTGTCGGCTTTTTCTTTCTTCGCCAAACGCATAAATAACATTGGCAATTTCAACCTTGTCTGCCTGAGCCAGCCACTGCGCTGCACTTATGCCACGGGTTTGGTTCATACGCATATCAAGCGGACCATCGGCATTGAAACTAAAGCCTCGCTGTGCATTGTCCAGCTGTGGTGATGAGACACCGAGATCCATCAAAATACCATCAATTTTGCCAAGTAAGCCTTGCTCAGAAAGAACTTGGTGCATATCAGCAAAGGCACTGTGGATAAGTGTCAAACGCGTATCATTGATGTGTTGGTTAGCGTATTCAATAGCGCTAATGTCTTGGTCAAAAGCAATTAATTGCCCTTGCTCACCCAGTTTGTTCAAAATACCAAGTGCGTGCCCACCACGACCAAAAGTGGCATCAATATAGATACCATCATTTTTTATGTTTAACCCCTCAATAGATTTTTCAAACATCACTGATTGGTGATGGTTAGAGCTCATAACGACAGCTCGGTGATGCTGATTGGAATGTCTTCTTTCTTGCTTAACGCATCAAGGTTGGCAAGTTGTTTGTGCCAAGCACTTTCATCCCACAGTTCAAAATTATGCCCTTGCCCACTCATGATAATTTTTCTATCAATATTGGCATATTCTCTCAGTGTGGCAGGAATAAGAATGCGCAATGTATTGTCTAATTCACAATCGGTTGCATGGCCAATAAGTTTGCGTTTAAGGCGTTTGGTATGAATGTTGAGCGATGGCAAGGCGCTGACTTTGTCTTCAAGCACTTGCCAGTCCTGTAAAGGATAGAGTAGCAAACAAGTATCATCTGGGTGAATACTCAGTACCATTTTCCCAGCACAAGTTTTATCAATTTGCGCCTGATGACGCATGGGGATTTTTAGCCTCCCTTTAGCGTCAATGGTTAAATTGTGCACTCCACGAAACATAATAAGTATTAGCGATGTTGCAAATGTTTTTGATAAATTGCCATTGCACCAAGCACTAAAGCGACAATAGTAATCACAAGAAAGGGCTTAAAGTTATTGATTTGTACCTGCTGAGTGTCCATTAACGCCAGCGTGTTTAATGAAACGATTGACAGCAGCCCACCAACAGTAAATTGTTTTAATTGCATTGTTTGCTCCACTTTTGGTATTAAAAATACATTTTATACCACTTTATTCCACTTATATATACTTCTGTTATATTAATAGAGACCTTTGCATAAATAGGGATGATTAGCAAAATTCAATTTTTTCCAGATTGGTGATTTTCTTAAACCTTGTCCTAGCAGGGCTAAGGCTGGGTTTAAAAAATCGCCAAGCGGGTGAAAAGTGGATTTTTGATGATTATTCATATTTATGCAAAGGTCTCTAATAATTTAAGTAGAATATTATGATATGATGAGCAAATGAACAAGTTAATTTATGAATTACGGGGTACGGTTAATTATTTGCTTTATCGCTGGGTTGTGCGTCCGATTATTTTCTTGTGGGAAGCGGAAAAGGCGCACAATAAACTGAAACAATTTGGTTTGCTATTTGTTTCTAATAAGTTTGGCAGAGGGTTGTTAAAAGTCTTATTTTATTATCAGCACAGTAGTTTAAACACCACGGTTGATGGTATTAAATATGACAATCCAATTGGTCTTTCGGCGGGGTTTGATAAAGAGGGGGAATTAACTGATGCCTATCCATCTATTGGCTTTGGTTTTGCAGAGTTGGGTTCTTTTACGGGCGATAGGTGTCCGGGCAATCCGGGTGTGGGCAGGCGCTTGTTTCGTTTGATTAAATCTAAGTCAATTTTGGTGTGGTATGGGCTGAATAATCAAGGCGCAGTGGCGATTGCAAAAAGATTAAAATCTAAAAAATTCAGTATTCCAATTGGCATTAATGCTGCCAAAACAAATGATTCTAATTATTTTGATTTGCAAACTTCAATTGACGACTATTTAAAAACACTGGATGAATTTAAAAATATTGGTAGTTATTACACGATTAATATCTCTTGCCCAAATACGCAAGATGGCGAGCCTTTTGTTGAGCGGGAAAATTTAGACGCACTGCTCAGTGCACTTGATAAAGTTAAACAAGCGCATAAGCCAGTGTATGTAAAAATGGCAGCGGATTTGACCACGGATGAAATTAACACCATTGTTGATACTTGCTTAGAGCATAAGGTTAATGGATTAGTATTGACTAATTTAACCAAGCCTTCGATGAGTGGCGAATACTTTAAAGAAGAGCTAACTTTTGATAAGGGGGCACTCAGTGGTCTGCCAGTGCAGCGAATATCGATTAATATGATACGCCATGTCTATCAAAGAACGCATGGGAAAATCACTATTATTGGTGTGGGTGGTGTGTTTAATGCACAGGATGCCTATGAGAAAATTACCGCTGGCGCTAATTTGATTGAGATGATTACTAGCATGATTTTTGAAGGTCCGCAGGTGGTTGGAGAGATTAACCGAGGTTTGGTTGCGTTACTTAAAAAAGATGGATTTTCCTCAATTGAAGAGGCAGTAGGCTCACGCAATCCACTTAAGTAAGTATAATTACCCTCTCTTTTTTCGCCTATATTTCAATGAGCTCAGAGCACCACCAAGCGGCACTTGACTACCACCAAGGCAATCGACCAGGTAAATTGATTGTTTTATCGCATAAACCACTAGACAGCAAAGAAGATTTATCACTGGCTTATACACCAGGCGTGGCAGCACCTGTGCGAGAAATTGCCAACAATCCAGATCTGGTGAATAATTATACGATTAAGGGCAATCTAGTGGCTGTTATCTCAGATGGATCCGCTGTTTTGGGGTTGGGCAATGTTGGTCCTTTAGCGTCAAAACCGGTCATGGAAGGCAAGGCAGTATTATTTAAGAAGTTTGCCGATGTAGATGTGTTTGATATTGAAGTAGATACGCAAGATGTGGATGAGTTCGTGCAAACAGTCAAAAACATTGCGCCTACTTTTGGTGGCATCAATTTAGAGGATATTTCTGCGCCGCGTTGTTTTGAAATCGAACAACGCTTGATTAAAGCACTGGATATTCCAGTATTTCATGATGACCAACATGGTACGGCGATTATTATTGCTGCGGGGCTTCTAAACGCCTTAGAAATTCAAGGAAAAACCTTGAAGAATGCGACTTTGACTTGCGTGGGCGCTGGTGCTGCTGGCATTGCCACACTTGGTTTATTGTGCGAACTCGGTTTTAAAAAGTCCAATATTTTGTTAGTTGATTCTAAGGGAGTTGTTACTCAAGATAGAGTGAATTTAAGTAAGCAAAAATCTCGCTACGCAAGTAAATCAACAAAACAAACATTGGCAGATGCCATGCAAGGTTGTGATATTTTTGTGGGCGTGGCTTCTGCCAATTTAGTAACCAAAGAGATGGTGCGTTCAATGGCAGATAATCCGATTGTATTTGCTCTGTCCAATCCTGATCCTGAGATTTCACCTGCTGATGCTAATTCAGTGCGTGATGATTTGATTATGGCAACAGGACGAAGTGATTATCCTAATCAGGTAAATAATGTGTTGGGCTTCCCGTTTATATTTCGAGGTGCATTGGACGCCAAAGCCAGAGAAATTAATGTTGAGATGAAAATTGCCGCTGTGCATGCGTTGAAAGATTTGGCAAAACTTGAGGTTCCAAATGAGGTGCTTAAAGCCTATAACGAGGATACAATAAGTTTTGGCAAAAATTATATCATTCCCAAGCCTTTTGACAAAAGATTAATTGAAGTCGTGCCCAAAGCTGTGTTTGATGCTGCTGTTGCCAGTGGTGTTTCACGGCTATAAACTTCTTTAAAGCCCCTATAAAAAAATCCATTAAAAACCTTGTTGTTGACAAGAAATTATGGAATAATAGGCGATTGCCTTTTGGGGAGAGATTTACGAGTGGTTAAAGTATGCGGATTGTAAATCCGTCGCCTCCGGCTTCGAAGGTTCGAATCCTTCTCTCTCCACCAAAAAGCAAGAAAAGAATTAAAAAAGATTGCGGGTATCGTATATTGGTATTACCTTGGCCTTCCAAGCCAATGAGACGAGTTCGATTCTCGTTACCCGCTCCAAATAGAAAAAAGAGGAGAGAGGGTTGTGCTCACCTAGCTCAGTGGTAGAGCACTTCCTTGGTAAGGAAGAGGTCGGCGGTTCAAGTCCGCTGGTGAGCTCCAAATTAATTGTAATATAAAAAAGAGGAAGAGAAAATGTCAAAAGAAAAATTCGAAAGAACCAAACCCCATGTCAATGTAGGTACTATCGGTCATGTTGACCACGGTAAAACTACTCTAACCGCTGCCATTACCAAAGTTATGGCAGAAGCCCGTGGTG
>NZ_FXLV01000048.1 GCF_900180345.1 Bathymodiolus heckerae thiotrophic gill symbiont | reverse complement strand
AATTTTTGCTCAATTGTTAGATTTATTCTCTCTTTTCTGGTTTTTATTATTTGCGTCATTTTGACCTCCTTATTTTTTGTATTATAAGGCTATCTTTGTGTCTAAGAAAGTTAGATCATTACAATGTTTTTCTATGTCTTGCTATTTTTACAGAATCAACAATTGCGAAAATTGACACACTTACTATTATTATTAATCCTGTTATAAATCCGTAAAATATAGATAGTAAGTTAAACCATCCTAATAAAAGTAAGGCACTGATAGGTATAGTTGGAATTAGAAAGGATTTTTTGAGATCATCTATATAGAGATGTCCAAATCCGGGTGTATTTAAAGACATCAGTGCTGCAATCCATCTTTTTCTCTTTTTAATCTTAGCTATAAAATGCCTATTTTTTTTTGAGGTTATTGAGTATAAAGCAACTTCAGACTATCAGCTTTTAATCGGTTCAATACTAAAGTCTTCCCAGTTTTCAGTGTCATAAGTAATGTAGAAGCCGTGCAGCATTTGTGAGACTTGCACTTTCATTTCATCGGGTAGTTGCCACACACGATTGCACTCTTGGAAGCCCTGAATATCCATAAAATTATTAACGCGAATAACATCTTTTTTGCTGAGTTCTAAGTTGGTAAAAGTGGTGATAACTTCATTTACGAACTCAGGTTTTGCCAAATTATAATAACCCATTTTGTCATATTTTCTGACCGTTTTAATGCACCCTTGTATGTGCGTTTTTACCTTGTCAATATCATAATATTCTTGGGTAACAGAAACAACGGCATCGTCTTCAATGATAACGACAGTGATTTCTGGAAAGGCGGTAATTTTTTCGATACTCATAACGATAAAGTCTGTAGTGATGTGGTATTTTTAATCTGTATTAAGTTTTGATAAAAGTATTTATATATTGAGAGTATGACACAACAAAGAAAACGAGCATAATAAATAATCAACTGAATTAATGCTTGAAGTGGCGCATGTCTGTAAATACCATGGCAATGCCATGCTCGTTTGCTGCTGAAATTACCTCGTTATCACGCATTGAGCCACCCGGTTGGATAATGGCTTTAATACCGGCTTTAGCGGCAGCGTCAATGCCGTCTCTGAACGGGAAAAAGGCATCTGATGCCATCACTGAGTTTTCGACTACTAAGTTTTCATCGGCAGCTTTGATGCCTGCAATTTTGGCAGAGTAAACCCGAGACATTTGTCCTGCACCTACGCCAATGGTCATTTGGTTTTTAGCGTAGACAATGGCGTTGGATTTGACGGTTTTGGCGACTTTCCAGGCGAATAATAAATCTTTAATTTGCTCGGCAGTTGGGGCTAAATCACTAACGCATTTAATGTTATTTTCAGTGATAACACCCAAATCTTTATCCTGCACCAACAAGCCGCCTGTAACTCGCTTGTAGTCTAAAGAGGGTTGTGCTGTGCTTAAATCACCGCATTCTAGGACACGCACATTTTGTTTGGTTGATAAGATTACTTTAGCATCCTCATCTACATTAGGGGCAATGATGACTTCAACAAATTGGCGCTCAATAATACTTTGCGCAGTATTTCTATCTAAGTTACGATTAAAAGCAATAATGCCACCAAATGCTGAGGTTGGGTCAGTTTTAAAAGCGTCGTCATAAGCCGTAAAAATGTCAGCACGCACAGCAACGCCACAGGGGTTAGCGTGCTTTACAATCACGCAACACGGCGCATCAAAACTACGCACACATTCTAGGGCGGCATCTGCATCCGCCATATTGTTATAAGACATTGCCTTACCTTGGCACTGGGTTGAGGATGCTACGCAAGCCTCAGTAATGCCACTTTCAGCATAAAATGCTGCATGTTGATGTGGATTTTCCCCATAACGCATTGATTGAACTTTGTTAAATTGTAAATTCATGGTGCTAGAAAACCCGTCTTCCTCTTTACCTAGATAATTGGCAATAGCGCCATCATAGGCAGCAGTATGTTCAAAGGTTTTGAGTGCTAATTTAGTGCGAGTTTCTAGCGTTGTATTACCACTTTTGTTAATTTCATTCATCACTGTTTGGTAGTCTGCACTGTCAATCATTACAGTAACATATTGATGATTTTTTGCCGCTGCTCTTAACATTGCTGGACCACCAATATCAATATTTTCAATTGCATCTTCTAGTGTGCAATCAGGATTGGCAATGGTTGCCTGGAAGGGGTAAAGATTAACGACAACTATATCAATAGGAGGAATATTGTATTCCTGCATTACTTTAAAATCTTGTTCCCTTCTAGCTAAAATTCCGCCGTGTACCTTAGGATTGATAGTTTTAATTCTACCATTCATCATTTCAGGAAAGTTAGTATATTGTTCAATATCAATTACATTTATCCCATTTTTATTTAAGTATTTGGCTGTACCACCTGTTGAAAGAATTTTTATACCACTATTTTCTAATCTTTTGGCAAAGTCTACAATCCCCGTTTTATCTGAAACACTAATTAATGCATGTGTTATTTTTTCTAATTTTTTCTTTTCATGCCAGTAAAGAAAAGGTGTACTGGATACGACACTTTCCATACTTTCTTGAAATCCTTTAATATAGGCATATACAGAAATTATTTGCTTATCGTTAATTAAATTACAACAAACATTAATTGACTCTTCTAATTTTTTAATGTCAAAATTTTTATTATATATATGTGCTTTGTTAAGCAAAGAAAAAATACCAAAAAGATAATTCTTCACTTGGAAATCAGAAATATTGCTAATTAAATGAGGAATGGAAAACGCTAAAATTTTTATTTGATCAATATCAGTAATAAGAATTTCATACTTTTTTCGATACTCTGTAATATCATCTAATGAACAGCTTAAGGCATATTCGTAGTCTTTATAACAATCTTGATTAATGTAATCATATTGTGATAGAAAATCAAAAGAGTCGCGACAAAGAGATTGGAACTCTGTTTTTTCTAAAAAGAATTGCAAAACAATTAATTCTGTTGGTTGTTTTTACGAAAATTTTTAAAATAGAAGTCTATAAAAATTGATCTATGATTTTTTTTTGAAACTGCACTATTTTTATTTGATTTTTGATTTTCGTTAAAACGCTTAATCATTTCATCAACAGTTTTTTTTCTATTTATCTGCATAGTTATGTCTTTAATTAAAAGCTATTAAAAATGGTGTTAATTATACTGTAAGCATACAAATTAATGCAAGTAATATTGCCACAAGTAATATTATCTCATTTATAACATGGTGAGACCTTTGTATAAATATGAATAATCATTAAAAATCCACTTTTTACCAACTTGGTAATTTTTTTAAACCCAGCCTTAGCCTTGCTAGGGCAGAGTTTAAAAAAATACCAATTTGGTAAAAATTGAATTCTGCTAATCACCTATATTTATGCAAAGGCCTCATGGTGTATCCAGTCTAAAAGCGTATTTTTTTCAAAGTTTATAAAGTGCAATTTTTTTCTTTAAAGTACCACGGTTCATTCCCAGAATTCTAGCAGCTTCGCTTTGGTTTTGTTCAACCATATCCAAGACAAATTTAATAGTGATAGATTCGCTTTCTTGCATTACCATTTTACGCACACCAGAAACCTGTTCTCCATTTAATTGCTTAAAGTAGCGCTTGAGTTTGGTGTTAATACATGTGGGTAAATCAGTCGAGTTCATTGAGGCAATTCTTAAATTGTTGATATTGTTGTTCAGAAGTATTGATTTTACTAATTTTTGTCCAACAAGTTTGAGGTTTATTTTCAAAATGTTGCAGATACCAAAGAATGTGTTTTCTGGCGATACGCACACCTAGCCCTTCGCCATAAAATTCGTGAATTTGTTGGATATGATTGAGTGCAGTTTGTTTTTTGAGTTCAAACGAGGGTGTTTTGGCGTATTCGTTAGTTTTGAGGTAGTGGTCAATCTCAGCAATAATCCAAGGGTTGCCTTGCGTGGCTCTGCCGAGCATAATGCCGCTTACCCCCGTATCACTTAGCACTCGTTTGGCTTTTTCAGCACTGGTAATATCGCCATTGGCAATCACGGGAATGCTTACTTGTGTAACCACCTCGGCGATGGTGGCATATTCTGCTTCGCCATTATATTTGTCTGCTTTGGTTCTGCCGTGCACACTGAGCATTTGAATGCCTGCATCTTGGGCAATTTGAGCGATGATAGGCGCATTTTTATTGGCACGATTCCAGCCTGTGCGCATTTTTAGTGTAACAGGCACATCAACGCTATTTACCACAGTATTGAGAATGTCTTTGACTAAAATCTCGTCTTGCATTAGTGCCGATCCTGCGGCTTTGTTGCATACTTTTTTGGCAGGGCAGCCCATATTAATATCAATAATATCTGCACCAAATTCTACTGCTTTTTGAGCAGAAATGGCTAATTCATCTGCTCCAGAGCCTGCGATTTGAATGCTAATCGGTGCTGATTCTCCTTTGAAATCTAGGCGGTATTTGGATTTGTTGGTTTTTAATAAATGCGTTTGTATCACGACCATTTCAGAGGTGGTGAGCGCTGCACCTTGTGCTTTGCAAAGCATTCTAAAGGGCCTGTCGCTTGTGCCTGCCATCGGCGCAAGCAATACTTGAGAGGTGAGTGCATAAGGTCCAATTTGAATTGCCATAGATTACCTTTTGTCGGTTTTTTTGACTTTTTCTAACAGGCGTTTTTGCTTGAATTTAGACAAATAATCTACGAATAAAATGCCTTGTAAATGGTCTAATTCGTGTTGAATACAAACTGCAAGCAAATTGCGTGCCTCTAGCGTGAATGCCTTGCCATTTTGATCCAATGCCTCAATCACAATATGATTAAAACGCTCAACTTCTGCATAATAACCTGGCACTGACAGACAGCCCTCAGTGTGCATTTCTTTGCCGTCTTTTTGGGTAATTGTTGGGTTGATAAAACACAGTGGATGCTTTTTAGCAAGCGGCTTGTTGTGTTTGTTTTCACGATTTTTTAGCAACAACTGATAATCTTCTCCTGAATCTGGAACATCCATCACCATCACTCGTAAGTGCTGATCAATTTGCGTGGCTGCCAAGCCAATCCCATCTGAGGCGTACATGGTTTCAAACATATTTTTTACCATTGTTTTAATCTCATTATTTACCATTTTTACCTCGCTAGCCTTGGTGCGTAAGCGTTCATCTGGGAATTTTAAAATTGGTAGTATCATAATTTTATAATCGTATTTTGAATATTGGCAGAGGTGTTTGGACAGTCTTCATTGTAATGTAACCCTCGGCTTTCCGTTCTTGAAATTGCCGATTTAACGATAATTTGTGCTGTGGTAATAAGATTTCTGAGTTCGACTAAATCGCTTGATATCAGGTAGAGGTGATAATATTCATTCACTTCATTTTGAATCTGACTAAGGCGCATTTGTGCAGCATGTAGGCGTTTGTTACTACGCACAATGCCGACAAAATTCCACATAATGCGCCTGACTTCATCCCACAAATGCGTTACCATCACTTTTTCTTGAGAGGGGCTGGCTCTGGAAGCATCCCAGTCATCAAAATTTGAATGTGGGTGCTTAAATATTGATTGATTGATATGGTTAGCACAGGCCTTGGCAAACACAATACACTCTAATAATGAATTACTCGCCATACGGTTTGCACCATGTACGCCTGCGTGTGCTACTTCGCCAATGGCGTATAAATTCTCTATAGTACTGTGTGCATTAATATCGACTTGAACGCCCCCGCAAGTGTAGTGTGCAGCAGGCACAACTGGGATGGCTTGCTCGGCAATATCAATGCCAAAAGAGGTGCATTTTTTGTCAATGGTCGGGAAATGTGATGTTATCCAATCCTTATCTTTAAAAGATATATCTAAATATACGCAATCAAACCCATTTGCCTTCATTTCTGAGTCAATCGCCCTAGCAACAATATCCCTAGGGGCGAGCTCAAGGCGCTCATCGTATTTGTGCATAAAGGCATCACCATTTGGCAACACGAGTTTAGCGCCTTCGCCACGCAATGCCTCAGAGATTAAAAATGATTTTGCGTGCGGGTGATATAGGCAAGTCGGGTGAAATTGGGTAAATTCCATATTAACAATATTACAATGCGCACGATACGCCATAGCAATGCCATCACCTGTCGAAGTGTCTGGATTAGAAGTATAAAGGTAAACTTTAGAAGCACCGCCTGTGGCAAGAATGGTTTTATGGGCAATAAAACTTTCCACTTCGTTGTTAGATTTATTCAGAATATACGCACCAAAGCATTGCTTGCTTTTCATTAGTAAATCAATGGCAATAAAGTTTTCAAATAAGTGAATATTTTTCTTTGCTTTCACGCTTTGCAATAAGTTGGTTTGGATAGATTTCCCTGTTTTATCTGCCACATGGGCCACACGCCGATTACTGTGTCCACCCTCAGTAGTGAGATGATATTGCCCTTGTTCTTGGGTGAACGACACCCCTAATTTTTCTAAAGATTGAATGGCAGCAGGGGCTTGTTCAATCATAAAACGAATGGCTTTTTCATTGCCCAGATTGTTACCTGTTGATAGCGTATCGTCGATGTGTGATTGAAAGTTGTCCTGTGTATTCAGCACTGCCGAAACCCCACCTTGTGCGTAATAGGAACTGCCTTCTAAGAGTTTGTCTTTGGCAATTAGCGCAACAGACAAGTCCTCAGAAAGCTGCAAGGCACTCATCAACCCCGCACTGCCTGTGCCGATAATTAAAACATCAAAGTGTTGTTGTGTAGGCATAGGTTAATTCAGTGGCAGTGCTGTGTTTAAATTTTTGGCTTAACCATTAAAATCAATTTTGGCAGTAAAGTTAGATTAGCTAACAATGCGCTAATCATAGCAATGGCAGTAAATATGCCAAAATAGATACTTGGGATAAAATTAGATAACGCTAAAATTAAGAAGCCTAAAGTAACGGTAATAGAGGTATAAAACATTGCCAAGCCAATCGAGTTGTGCGAACGATACATAGTGGCTAAATAATCCCCATCTTTTTGAAACTCGGCTTTAAAACGATGGATATAATGAATGGCGTTATCAACACCGATACCAATCGCAATGGCTGAGATGGTGATGGTCATCAAGTCTAGCGGAATATTCATCAGTCCCATAATGCCGAGAATAAAAATCGATGGTAGGGTATTAGGGATAAGCGCCAAAATTGACAAACTAAGAGATTTAAAAATAAACAAAAACATCACAAAAATCATTGCAAATACCACTGTAATGGTTTTAATTTGAGAGGCGAATAAACTCTGCAACATATTGTTATACAGTACCAACATTCCCGTGGTGTGAAAACTGCCCTCTCTAAAACCAATATCCTTGCCAATATAGGTTTCAATTTTCTCAATCAATGCCGCTCGTTTAAGGGCTTTGTTGGTTTCACGAATGCGAATAACCATCCGCAATTGCCCACTGTCTTCTGACATATAAGGATCTAGCACATGCATTTTGGCACTATCTGGAATCTGACTTTTAATAACATTTAAGAAGAAACCATTCGGTGCTTTGTTGTCATTTGCTTGCGTCAATATTTGCATCAGCGTGTCAACTGAAAGCACTTTTCCCGTCTCATCCAAGCTGTCTAAATACTGATGAATTTTGTGTATATCGGTGCGTAAATCCTCGTCATACCAGTAATCCTCAGCCAACTCATCAAATACAATTTCTAGCGGAATTGTGCCACCAAGTTTTTTGTCAATCAGGGTCAAACCTTGGTTAATTTCGGTGTTTTCTTTGAAATAGTCAATAAAGCGATTTTCCACACTAAGTTTATTAATGCCCATCGCCGAAACACCGATAAACAATACCAAAATTACCAACAAATGATTGCCAAACTTCTCAGTAAATTTTGCTAAACCATAAGTAATACCTAACTCGGTATTGAATTGTCGAACTTTTGGTTTTGGTAAAAAACTCATGATAATTGGGAAGGCAACAAATGACAGTGCCAGCGCAATCATTACCCCAATTGACATCATCCAGCCAAAGTCAATCACCGGTCTGATGCCACTAATCAACAACGATCCAAAAGCAACAATGGTGGTAAGCGTGGTAAACAAACAAGGCTTGAGCATTTGCTCCAATGTGTTTTGAATCAGTGTTCGATACTCTAGGTCGGGGGTATTTTGTGCCAATTCTCGATAACGCACCACCAAATGAATCGTTACTGAGAGCGTCATTACTAGCAATAGTGAAAAGAAATTACTTGAAATAACAGTAACTTTCCAGCCTAAAAATCCCAACACACCTGTCATCATCAGTGCACCCGTAATACTGATTCCGATTGGCATTAACACCCAGCGAATGCCTTTAAAAATAATTGCCAAAATTAGTGTCATTAGCCCAATTACTGCCAAACTAAAGACGATTAAATCACTGCTAATATAGCCAATAATATCGGTGGTAATCATGGGCAGCCCACCTAAAAATAGACTGGCTTTATCATGATATTTTTCAATCGTTGTACGAATTTGTGCAATGGTTTTGTCCTGCAATTTACTCTGCATTGTTGCGTCTTTTAATACTTGTTTTTCGATGGATATAAGTTTGGCTAGTGCTTCTTTAGAAAGCGTATCATCCGCTCTTTCAAGTCGCATTGCATCACGCATTTGACGGCGTTTTTCAAATTTTTTATTGTCTTTCAACACCACGAGGATTGCGCTGGTTTTGCCGTCCTTGCTGACTAAATTATCAGCATACAATGGCGATGTTTTAAATTCCTTAATAGCAAGTGCGAGGTCGGCATTGCCGTTATCGATAGAAATATCTTCAGAGGCCAAGTCGGTAAGTGCCAGCGGCGGCGATTGGAACAAAGGCACATCCAAAATCGTGGTTACTGATTTAACTTGGCTGATGGCTTGTAAGTCTTGTCTAAAATTCGCCAAATGGCGGAGTTGTGCTGGTGCGAGCAACTTGTCTTTAACCTGATAACTAATAACTAAATAATCATCAGAGCCGTAATTTTTCTTAATACTTTGGTAATAACGCAGATTACTATCACCCTCTAAAACCAATGAATCTGACGAAGCATCCAGTTGAAAATTAGGGATTTGTGCAATAAAAAAACCAACGATAAGCAGCAACAGCACAATGCTATTACCAGATTTGTTTAAAACAGAATTATAAAAATGTTTCACGATTAGAATTCAAAACTTGCCACTGTTTCCAGTCCCTGCATTGTATTTAAGTGTGTTTCAAACAGTGTTTTTGTGTCCCATTCGTGTTCGCTAATGCGGGTGATGAGTTTTGCACTCATTGCATTGCCCGTGCCTTCCACCACGAAAATACGACCCCCTACATTCAGTAGGTGAAAATAACGCCCTGTAATTTTAGGCACGGCACTGGCCACAATCACCGCATCAAAAAAATCGTTCGACTGCCAGCCTTGAGAAGCATCTCCTACTTGAAGCTGTGCATTGTTGATGTTTAACGCCTTGAGTTTTTCTTGTGCGCCAGTGCTGAGTTCCTCGTCAATCTCAATACTGGTAATGGATTTACAAAGTTTTGACACCACAGCCGTTAAGTAGCCACTGCCAGTACCTACCTCTAAAACCGCTTCATTCTGCTGAATATTAAGTGCATCAAGCAATCGCCCCTCAATTTTAGGGCTAAACATCTTTGCTTTGCTACTTAGTGGAATTTCAATATCCGCAAAGGCTAAATTTTTATACGCCTCAGGCACAAAATCCTCTCTAGGGATATTTTTTAGTGCATTATTGGCAATATAGTTCAAACCACCCCAAGGGCGAATTTGTGAATCAATGGCATTTTGTCTTGCCTGTTGTATATTAGTCATATTGGTTTTCTTTTATTAAGAATAAAGGTAATTTTAATATATTTTTAAGGACTTACCGCGCTAATCTAATGAGACCTTTGCATAAATAGGGATGATTAGCAAAATTCAATTTTTGCCAGATTGGTGATTTTATTAAACCTTGTCCTAGCAGGGCTAAGGCTGGGTTTAAAAAATCGCCAAGCGGGTGAAAAGTGGATTTTTGATGATTATTCATATTTATGCAAAGGTCTCCTAATACGCAAAAATACAGGATATTTTGGTTTACCCTTTTTCGTCAAGCCAAAATATTTAAAAGTAATCGTAGTGCCAATAGGCGGTGGATTTTCACGCTGAATATCTTTAAATCCAGAGCCAATTTTTACCAACACTCCCTTTTTAGTTTTGCACAATAACGCCCCCATTTTTCCCGTATATTTTCCTTTACCAGGCAAAATCTTCTCTATTACACACTCCGTATCCAAGTATTGTTTTACCTTTAATGCCGAACTTAATCGCCCAGTTTGATATGCTGTATTTGGATTTCTAACCACCACACCCTCGCCACCTTTACGCACGATATTTTGCAAAAATCGCTTGACTTGGTGCCGCTGATTAATCGGATATTGCTTGATAATTTTAATTGGACTACCCACTCGCATCTTTAAATAATCACGCAAAACCGCCAATCTATCCAACAATCCACCCTGCTGATTTGGCACTTCAAAAATCTGATGGGTAATTTTTCGCCACCGCTCATCAGGATTTTTACGTCTCACAATACTGCTAATTCCTTCAAAATCTGCCCGCTTCGTCCACAATTCCCCATCAATCGCAAACGGTGGATAATTCTCAATAAACCAATCAGGTGTCATAATTTTTTTCCCGCCTCGAGTGAGCAATTGTTTACCATCCCAAAACCCCCGAATCCCATCTAATTTCTCACTCATCACCCAACCCACCACAGATTTCGTTTCATCATAAGTTTTAAGTAAAAATAAATCAGGCTTATCCGCTGCCAACAATAAACTAGGTAGGCATAATAAATATAATATTTTGATGATTGTTTTCATATTGACACCAAGGCCTTTTGTGCATTATTTTTATACCAAACCGACAAAGGCGTGCGATTATCTTGTGCTTTTATTTTTGGACAATCATTGTCTAATTCTTTTTTGTTAGCCTTTTCATCATTACCAGACAAATATCGTAAGAATAAAAAAGACAACATATAATCACGAAGATCATTCGCATCCATCGTGCCACGCAATTCGTTGGCTTCACCTAATTGTTTTTTGTTTTGTTTTTTCATAATTTTTTCTATAAAGTTAATGTTTTAAGCGATATTTTTGCGTCGGGCTATTTGGACTATTTGGCTGGGTCATTACCACTAAATTTTCAGAAATGGCAGGCAATAAATATTTTTGACGAAAATTTTTAGTATCTTTTAACCCCAGAGCCAGCATCAAGTCTTCTTTACTCATCTCGCCATTCATAATTAAAATAAGTTGAGACCTTTGCATAATTCATAATTCCCCATCCTATTTTCAACCCTTGCAATTTTTCAAAAAAAAATAGCTCAAAATTTCCGTATTTTTCCATAAAAATCTAAAAAACACCTTGTTTGTCTGATTTTTTTAGCCTTATTTCTCTCTTTTTAGCCTTTTTTACTCACTGGATGTAATAATCCCTTAGGCTTTTTAATCGCTGCATTTCTTTAAAAATATTCATGCCAGTTTTAAGGTTATGACTCATGGCAATCAGTTGTACTCTGGTTTTGTTTCTCTCTAGTCCAAGGTATCTTGCCTTGCCTAAACCGTGATGAAGTTTTAGCAAGCCAAAAGTGCGTTCTACGATATAACGAATG